>CAZSUM010000026.1:0-16582 GCA_964610015.1 uncultured Lentisphaeraceae bacterium | reverse complement strand
GCCGGTGATCCCGTAGCGCACGTGATCGATAAACCGCGCGGTCCAGGGCACCGTCTCCCCGCGCGGTTCCGGATCTGGACGACGCTGCCCGTGCCGCAGACCGATGAGCGCTGGAATATCGGTGGGCGAGATGAAGGTGAATCCCTCCTGGCGCAGTGCGTTGAGGTGTTCGTAGAGTCGGCGCACGGAGGTCACCGGCATCCAGTCGCTCTCAGTCAGGTCGTGATAGAGCAGTGTCAGCACGGTTCCCTGCTCCGCCGCGGCCTCCATCTTGTCGATCTCTTTCAGCGCCTCGTGATAGGCGCCGCGGGCCGTCAGCAGACGCGCCCTGTAGTGGTAGCGCATGGGATCGGTGGGATCATAGTTGGAGAAGCGGTCGTGCAGGATCTGCTCGGCATCATCGAAGCGCTTCTCGGCCAAGGCGATCTCGAAGAGCAGATTCTTGGCGCGGATGTTGTGCCGGTTGAAGTTTTCCAGCACCGCAATCGCCTGCTGCCGCGCTTCGCCAAAGCGTTTGGCCTGAAACAGCCGCTCCGCATAGAGGGTCTGGATCGCCACATCCGAGGGGCACTCCTCCAGCGCCTGACGCAGTTGACCAAGAATGAAGCCGGTTTTGAACATGCCGGGCTTGCGCTCGTTCATCAGGTGGCAGCGATTGGCCAGGCGTACCCGCAACTGTCCGCGCACGCGCGTATCCTGCGTCGCCTCGATCACCTGTTTCAAGCGCTCGACGCTCTCGTCCACCTGGTCCCTGATCTCGGCAATGTCGGCCCGCAGCATCATGGCACGCACATTGTTCGTCTCAATGGCCATGACATCCAAACAAAGCTGATCAGCAACCTTCATTTCGCCAACACGCATCTCAAGAACGGCCTGATCGAGCATAAATCCAACATTCCCCGGCAACTCACGGTTCACAACGCGCCAAATCTCTACAGCTTCATCATATTCGAGCTTATAAATCAGCAAATTAGCTAGATTCATTTGGATATCCAGACGGTCGGGCTCCTCCTTGATAAGTTGACGGAAAACTTGTTCTGCCTGATCAGGCTGTCCGATACGCATCAGGTTTTGCGCATACCAGAAGCGCAAGTCAAAGAGTTTAGGATTCAGCTCAAGCGCCTTTTTAAAATTGGCATTTGCACCATACCAATCTTGGCGCATAACCGCGGCTTGAGCCAAGAGATTGTAGGGCATCCAGACATCGGGCATCAATTGGCGGAAATAGGCCCATAGATTAAAGGCCCGTTCTTTCTGATCGGTACGGATATACGCCCATCCGAGTCCCTCCCATCCAGCCTGAAGAGAAGGATCCATGCGTAAGGCCTCTTCAAGAAACGGAATACATTCGTGATACTTCCCTTCTTGAAAAAGCGCCAACCCGTGATAGAGCAACGCAGCGGAGGGTGTTGTAGCAACATCTTGGGCACGTGCAGCGGCAATGGCCTGCTCCATAACGTCATGATCTAATTGGGTGGCTTTATCCGAAAGCGGAAAATCAACCATATCAAAGAGTAAGTTGGTCTGAGCAGATACACGTGCCGCAATCAGACACAGGACAACACTCAAACAGCATCCGATTTGAGGGATTTTCCTTCTCATCGATTCTCCTTCAGTCCCGTACAACGCTTATTTCCAAAAGGTATGGACGAGCGACTCTGCCACCCGCTGCGCACCAGGAGGTGTTAAATGGACACCATCCACATCGCGTACAGTCAGTGCGGCACCATTAGCTGCCATCACATATTTAGAGAAGGTTCCAGGACGACGCGTCAGCAATGGCCCCATATCAAACAGGACAACATGCTCTTTACGGCTCTCGACAAGTGACTCTTTCTCGAAAAGCGTGTTCACAAATTTCGCATACTCCTGCTGCGCAGGTTCGCGCATATCCGGCAACTTCAGCCAAATAATCCGGTTTACGCCCCCTTTAATCAGTTCATCCATGATGCGTCCCAAGCGTAATGAATACTCCTGTTCCCACTCTGGCATACCAAACTGAACCACGCGCCCGCTTACGTCTTTAAGTGACTGTCTGTCATTGGCACCCAGCGAAATCACCACCGTCTTTGGCTTGTATTCTTTCGCCAGTTCTGTGGTCTTGCTAAACCAGTCAAACGCATCAAGGCGTGCCAGACCAGAAGCCAATGAAGTAAAACTCGAGGCAGGCTGAACGCCAGCAGCTTTAAGCTGCTTTTCCATCGCAATGCTTAACAGGCGCATCATCGAGTCACCCATCATCAGAACCGGCGTTTCTTCTGCAGCCCGAACATGCATGACCCCAACTAAAATCGACACACACGACAAAATAAAAATGCTTTTGGCCTTCATTGCTTAGTCACCTCTCTATTATTTCTCATTCAATTTTTTGCCCAGAGAGTTCTCAGCCCCCCGACGCAGATAAGACAGTCCCGAACCACGAGAAAGATCCCCTACAGGACGAAGAACGACCAGCCAGAACTCTCGTATCGGCCCATATGCTAGTAACCGAGCACTCCGTACCATTGCTTCACCGTTGAAGCATAACATAAGGGCAAAAAAGAGCGCCATACAAAAACAAGCCTGCTTGACGGGGAGCCCACTCGCCACCTGCCCATTGATCTGAATCTTTTTTTTGCACGACATATTTTTCTCCATCAAAACTGAAAGTAGATAAACGGAGCCACCCCGCTAGGACCAATGCCGAGAATCAACGTCAGCAGAATAGCCGCCACGGCCGCCTGTATCCACAAGGGCCAACGATTGACCTGATCCCAAATACGCCGCGGTCGCGTCCCATCCATGAACTGCATCAAAAAACCAACGACCAGTACCCCAATTGCCGTCACTGAAAAAAATTGGCTTTCTCCACCCCACCGCGTCAAACCGCGCAGGACATTTCCCACTGCATAGAGGTGGGGTGAGCGAAAAAGGATCCACGAGAAACAGACGACGTGAAAGATCCACAAACGTCCCACTATCGCGAGCAAAAGAGGTGGGTCTTGAGAGGGCTTTTCAGGTAACCCGCAAGCCTGCCGCACCACCCGTTCCAGCGAGAGATAGACGCCATGGAAGGTTCCCCAAAACACAAACGTCCACCCCGCACCATGCCACAATCCGCCCAAAATAAAGGTTAATAGCAAATTGATGCGTGTCTTAAGCGTCCCGTTCCGTGACCCACCCATTGGGATATAGAGATAGTCACGCAACCAACTTGACAGCGAGATGTGCCAACGACGCCAGAATTCCTGCAATGTGACGGAAAAATAGGGCGCATGAAAATTGATCGGAAAGTGAAATCCCAACAGAAGGGCACAGCCAATCGCAATATCAGAGTAAGCGGAAAAATCGCAATAGATCTGAATAGCATAGGCATAGACGCCTAGCAAAACGTCCAGTCCGCCATAGTTCTCGGGCATAGCAAACACCGGATCTGCCAAATGCTCAGCGAGCCAGTTTGCAATCACCATTTTCTTGAACAGCCCCCCGAGGATCAACGTCGCCGCGCGCCCAGTATCTAAGCGAGTTGCCCATCCGGGAAACACCGTCATCTGCGGCAGCAAATCTGCCGCCCGCACAATCGGTCCAGCCACCAGTTGCGGGAAAAAAGCCAGATAGTTCACAAAATCCAGAGTTGACTCTGCAACGGGTGTGTGACGCCGATACACATCAACCACATAACTAAGCGCCTGAAAGGTATAAAACGAAATTCCAACCGGCAGGACAATCCGTTCGATAAACGGCAAGATTTGCTCCTGAAGGGTAATCAACTGTTCGGTTGTTCCCAAACGCATGCAGATTGGCACGGCTAACGGCACCAGCAAACGGGTAAAAAGAAATGCCGTATACTTAAAAATCCCCAACAGTAACAAATTGCCGGTTACTGCCACAAAAATCAGGTGTTTGCGTACCTGCTGATTGCTGGTCCGGTCCATCCAGCACGCGATTGCATGATTCAGCACGCCGGAACATGCCAGCATCAACGCAAACTTCCAACTCCAATACCCATAAAAGAAGAGGCTCGCAGCCAGTAAAACGCACTTCCGCAGACGTGGAAACGGGACCAAGCCCCAGTGTAAAAAGAAGACGACTGCAAAAAACAGTGCAAAAACCGTTGTTGGAAATAACATAGCGTTACCCTGATCTACTCGTTCGCGGGTACAAGCCGATCCCTCACCTTACGCCAGAGAGACTTCTCAACCTCTTGCGCTGTGTTTGTTTCAGAGGCACCCGCCGTAACGGCATTCTTCACCAGATTCGTCACTCCTTCAGCACTGCTGACAACATTGGTTTCCCCTACTACAGTCTGTATTGCATTACTCAGAGCCGCAAAATCCACATCCACCTTTTTTAAAACATTGGTTGAGGAGAACGAGGCGTTCTTTGACTTGACCTCATCGCTTGTACGCAAAACCAAATTGCTCAACGTCGACGTTGTGCCGTCCACCTCTTTTCCCACGCGAGTGACAACAGAATCCGACGGCGGGGTTGACGTTTCTACCAGATTCTTACCTTGTGCCGACCCAAGTGGTGCAATCAATGTTGCAACAACCGCCTGAGTGACGGTATGCCCAGCCATCGCTTGGAATTCGCGGGGAACGACCACCACCTTCGGGTCAACCCCTTCACGAAATCTATTTTCGGTAAGGGCAATGGTCCATTCGCGAAAAGAGAGGAGCGGCTCGTGCCACTCATGACGCAGCGGATGAAACAACAAACTGCCTCGAGGAATCTCACGGCAAACAACCTTCGGCAACTTTGCCAATCGAGCCGCCTCCTGATCCGCGCTGAATACCGTGTCGATTTCTGGCCAGAAGAACTCCTCCTGTTGAATCACAATCAAGTCAGCCGTTGTCGTTTCAAGCGCTTGCGCCATCTTCTGATACCACGCTTCATCCATCGGTGTCCGCACCCTCAAAATCATCCCATTGAGTCGATGTTTGATGATGAGATCGGTTAAAAACTTCGGCAAGGTTTCAGAGTAATAAGCCAAATCGACAACCGGCATCAAACGCAACCGATGAAACGTGCAAAACATGCGAAAGGCCGATATATCCACATCTGGCTCAGTAGGGATCGTGCCATCCGACAACTGTGTAAAGGCAAAAGGAGCCAAGGCTGACATGTCACGCACATGGCTACGCACTCGCTCCAAACTTGTTGACATCTCACCCAGAGTCATCTTGGGGTGCATCAACAAAATCGTTGGGCAAAGCGGCCCACAAGCGATGTGCGCGATTCGCGCTCGTGCCAACCCCAACTCCGGCGCGAAGGGCGCAATGCTCCACCAGCCATAACAAACTTCCTGTGGGACCACAAGTGGTGTGGTAAAAACTTGCTTACCATTAACATACCCAACGGCACCATCACCCCGCATCTCCAACCGCAATCTAACGGTCCCTGGTGGGCGCAACCAAGGGCGACTATCATACGATCGTAAATCACCATTGACCCAGGTTTGCACCCGAATATACCCCTCGTCATCAAATCCGAAGCGAACCATGGCGCGTGCACTGCGGCGTGCATAAAGCCAAAACATACCAGCCGTCTCATCCAATGTGGCATCCAGATAGCCATCACGTATCAGTTCTGATTTTTTCAGCCGCAAGAAAGCTTCCGACATATCCGATCCAGCACGTAACTCGTAGCGACCATACGCTGTCGGACGAAAGCCTCCAAACGCGATCCAGTTGTCGGACAACTTGTCGGTTATAAAGTTCTCAACCACCGCATTTGTCAAAGGAAGGAACCCATCATAGAGATCCCTCGTCTTCTTATTTGTTGCCTTCTCGGCGTTCTCACGAACAAAATCGAAAAATACGCTGGCTTCAGGAATGGTCAAAAGCTCTGCCCCAAAAATATCGCGGCCAAACCCATATTGATGTGTTTCGGCGCCACGTCCAATCATCAACAACTCCTGCATATTGGCATATCTTTCGGAAGGGTCGTCCAGGAGCTGTTGGAACACCAATCGGGCTTCGATATTATCTGGATGCCGATCAACCAAATCATTCATGATCTGTCGTGCCTCATGACGCTGGCGATGCCGGTCCAACCACTGCGCCTGCGCAATGGTCACTGATGAACTATCAGGAAACGCCCGTGCATACACATTCAACAACTCGGCCGACTCTTCAATCCGGTTTAACTGTTCAAGCAGGCGTGATTGACGGATTGCCAGATTCATCTGGCCGGGGTTGATCGCAAGACTTTGCGAATAGAACTCAAGTGCCTTGGAAGGTTCGTCAAGGCGCATCCAAGCATCTCCGATCAACGCGAGCCCCTCTGCATTACGCGGATCTTCTTTAAACCAAGCCTGCCAGAATTCAATCGCCTTGTCATACTCACCAGAGACAAACGCTTCAAACCCCTTCTGGCGCAACTCCTCATTCTTTGCTTCAGGTGAAATATCATCATACACCGAGAGCATACTCGATATCTGATAGTAGAGCGTCATCGATTCGTCGCTCGTCGGTGGGGTTACTTGGGTAATTCCAAGAACATCGTTCAACTTCAATTCAAAGGGCAACCGGTTGAAATCACCGGCCAGCTGCACACCCGCCAACAGCTTGATAATATTACCGGCTGAGGGTAACGTCTCAATTGAGAGCGGAAGTTTGAGGACTAACCGCAGCCCTTTTGCACGCAGCGATTCGTTCAGTTTGATCAGCCAAGTAACCAGAGGCGTAATTTGCTCATGCGTGCAGAGCGAGGCATCAACAAACAGTCCATCAATTTGATGTTCCATCGCACGTGCCACCACTTCTTCAGGTGAAACCTTCTCAAGTAACGTTGCATCACGGACCTGAACATGCGGCAGAATCCGCATTTGATTGACCTTTGCAAACAAGCGTAACGCTTGTTTGTCCCAGATCGGAAACGTCAACGGCGCGTTTTCAAAAATATCGAGCCAAGGCGGCGATAGCGTGTTGAATTGATAGCTGTGTTCATTCAACCAACTCGCAAGGTAGGCATGATCATGGACGACATCAGGCTTCCAGATCACCAACCCATCATGCCGTCCGACCAACTGCGTTTCTACAACCAGAGACTCAGCCACACCTGGGATCGGATCCCAAACACCGGTGGCGATCAGTCCTGAAGTTGACTCTCCCTGCAACAGGACGCGTCCGTTAAACATCATCTTGCCATCCAAGCGCACATACATCAGGTTATCCCGTAAGCAAATCAGCAACTCATGGCTATCACGTTTATCACCGTCCTGAGAATCTGTCGCAAGGAGTAATTCGTCGAGATCCGGAAGCTTTTGACGCACGGAAATTTTGCCCAAATCATCTAGACTAAAAGTGACTTGCCCACCCCACGGTGTTGAACGCAAATAGACGTAAAACCGTCCCCTTTTATGCTGAAACCGGATGGACACAAACCCGTCCTTAAAGGTATCGCTCCCAGCTAGCCAAGCTTTCGCACCGGTTGTGGCCGTTGAGGATCCTTGGCGCAACGTCATCACGGGATTCACTGGCGGAATAGCCCGTAACACCAATTCATCATTACGCGAAAAGACATCGCCCCACTCGCCAATCCAACGGTCCACGTGGAAGCGGGTATTGCGGGTCTCGTGTTCCATATCAAGCGGCCAAAAGGTCTCCAGCTTCTCGATAAACATCTCTGGCGTCCATTGAGGATTAACGAGGAGCCGATGCAAACAACGCGGATCGCTGTTACGCGTATTGAGTGCGAGTTGGCCAATAGAAAATCCCAGCGCATAATGCTGTTCAACCTGTTTTAGGTTCGCCACCCGCACCACACGCGCACGCTCATCATATTGTCCATAGTCGCCATAGGGAAAGAAAAAGGCGATCGGACGGATATCAGCCTCACGCTGAAATTCATTGATGACACGTTCATGATCGGCTTTGATTCGCTCATTAAACTCATTCGGCAGTTCATAGCGGTTCCGCTCTTCCAACCATTCCGGCACTGAGAAAAAGGGTGCTTTGCGCCCAGAAGGACTGGAATCAATCATCGAAAACCCTTTTTCCGACTGAGCCGCCAGTTCCCAAGACCCCATAGTAATCATGTCGCGTAGATAGGGCCAGAGTAATGCCTGCGCATCCTTACTGTGAATCGGGGCAGTCACCACACCCATGACCGCCTTCCATTTGTTGGCGTGTAATAGTGTACGAATCTCAAAATAAGAGCTTTTGCGTGATTGCTCAAAGGTCGTCAGCACCGCTTTACGAGGCAGTAACCGGCCCTCCTCATAAAACGCACGCACATCCTCAAGGCTAATAGGTGTATATCCATGTTTTTTTAGCAACTGCAACTGCTGATTAAAGACCTCGACTGTAATGTCTTGTGAGCCAGGAAGGACTTCGTTGTTGACCCCATAGTAAGCCAGTGCCACAAAGATATCCGAATCACGAACAATCTCGACCTCGCTTTTCCGATATCCATATTGGTAATAGAGCGACCGCAACGGCGTCCAAAGTGCCACCCCAAAACAAAGCAACCCCAGAAAAATCATCCATGCCCGAACGTTCCGATCTTTGGCAACGGCAACGGGACGATGCCAAGCATCTCTCGTTTGCCCCTCATTAGACACGTTTGAGTCTTCCGACATCAGCCCTTGTTTTTTGCCGCGTTCTTCGTTCATCTCACTCATCCGCGTGTCCCCCACTTTTTGCCCCGGAGGGTCATCAAAGCCCAGTAGATCTGCCAACTGTAAAAACCGACGTAGCTCATGGTAAACAAAAGCCCCGCCCACCACCAACGACGGCCAGTCGATGCCCAGAAGTGCAACGACCACACCAACGTGATGGCCACTACACCAATCGTGTAAGAAGCCGTGATATGCCCTGCCAAAATAGGACCAATAACCAATGCCTGAAGCATCACAAACGGCTCAAATATCGGCATCCACATCATCGCATACCACGAAAGAGCGGGAATGGGATGCTTACGCCACATGAACCGTCCGGTTTTTACGATTTCACGCAAATACGATCGCATCCAGCGCGCCTGCTGGCGGGTATACTGCCGCCAATCCTCTGGCGCGATGGTCGTTGCCAAGGCCTCATCATCGTAGAGAATCTTGTAATCTTTCAGAATCTTGTTGGTCAGCGATCGATCATCAGCAAAGTTGCCGTGTTCGCCAAGCACCGTCGCGTTCAGCCAGCGTCCGAGAACATCGAGCACACAGACACGCCTGTAGGCTGAGAAACACCCCGGTAAACAGCTCACAGTGCCAAACACACTCTCGGCAGCCTTCATAATCTTGTAGGAAAAGTAGTACCGCACATCCTGCATTCGAGTCAGCATATTTACATTTGCGTTTTCAACATCGCAATGTCCCGAAATGCCACCAACCGTGGGATCGACAAATCCCTGCATCAGTTTCAACAGCGATCCAGGAAAGATAAAGGTGTCGGAATCCACACAAACCATGAATTCACCCCGTGCGATCAATGTCGACACGCCCCAAGCATGACAGAGCCCACGATTCTTCTCAAAATCCACCACCACCAATCTGGGGTGGCGTGTCTGCGCAGCCAGCATCTCTGTCAATGTATTGTCGGTCGATCCGTCATTGACACAAACCACCTCCAACTTATCCAGCGGATACCCCGCTGAAAAAATCCTTTCAATTGTTTGCCGAATCACGCCCCCCTCGTTCATGCAGGGAACCAGCACCGTAACACTCGGTTCATACCCCACATCCTTGGGCGAAACATAGAAAGCCGCAATAATGAACCGCGAAACCACAAACAAACCAGCAAAGAGCGAATAGATACTGACCATCGGCTGGTACCAATAGTTCTCCGCACTGCGCACCTGAAGAACAACCGCCCACCCCAACAAGAGCATGGCGGTAAAACCGATTAACAACACCAGCAGTTTAGGTGGCCTCGCATAAAGTTTGCCCAGTCTGTAACGCACTTCTTCCGCAGTCGGCACCGGCGTTTCAGTCGCTAAACGTAAGGCCGTCGCTTCATGCGACAGCAGTTTTTGGCAATATGGACACACCGTCGGTGCAGGTGTTGCGATTACATGCACCGAAAGCGCACAATCATCACATCGGCAACGTCGTCCCCGAATCACCGAAAGATCCTCAGATGCCTCCTGTGAGAAATAAGTCTGCATAGTCGCTAGAGAGTGGGGTGATAAATAACCCGTTTTCGATCTTTAGATTATCCGTTTTTGGCTTTGACTGCAACTATGAAAAGAGCCATAATAATGTGTGAAATACAGCTTGCTATTTTTTTAGAAGGGCTTGTTTACCGTAAAAATTTTTGACCACAAAGGGTTTAACTATGGGGAAAGTACTGATCATTGACGACGAGGCCGCTATTGGAACGTATCTTGGCAAACTTATTGAACGCCTAGGCCATCAGGCAACAACGGTCCAAACCGCTACGCAAGCGCTTACGCTCATGTCTAACAGTGACATCGAACTTGTGATTGCTGACATCTGTTTACCTGATGTGCCTGATCCGGAAGAGTGGATTGGACAATTGAGCACCCATGCCGCTGGACGTCCCGTTGTGCTGATCTCAGGCGCGCCCTCGAATGCACTTTCTGAGTGCGCAAAATCTCATGGTATCATTGCTTTTCTGAGCAAACCCTTTGAATTAACGTTTATCAAAAATATCTTAAAAACGGTTTTTGCCCCCCCTCACAGCCTTGAACATTAAGGATCGCACTCAGTGATTGTCGACAAAACAAAACTTGGCATTCCTTTTTTTGACACCTGTTTCGGCGGCGTTTACCGCGGCAGGCAATCCTTGTGCTCGGGACGAAACGGCAGTGGCAAATCGATTCTGACCTACCATTTCTTAAATCAGGCGATCCAAGATGGGGATAAAGCGCTGCTCCTCTCCCCGTATCGTGCTCACGATACCCTGATTATTGCTGAAAGTGTTGGCATCCCTTTTGGTCAAGCTGTCGAGTCAGGCCAACTTACGATTCTCGAGTATGCCTCCTTTATTCCAGAAAGTAATGCCAGTTCAAACGTCATGCTCCCGCCACAATCCTTCATGGAGTTGCAGGACACCATCGAAGCTCAATCTATCCGTCGTCTCGCACTTGATACAGTCTTGCCCTGGGTTGCCATTCAACCGGTTTCGCGTATCGCTGAACATGTTTACTCATTTATCCATGCCTTGGAACGTTTGGGCGTCACTTCTTTGCTGACGCTCCCAAAACCAGTTTCAAACCCCTCTTTTACACTCAAAAGCCGACTTGAAGACCTCTGTCCAGTTGTGATCAACATTGATCACAACGAAGGCAAAGACCGTGTCCTGCGCGTAACAAAATATCTGGGTGAAGTTCGTAACCTCTCCAAACCCTTCCCCTTTGTGATCTGCCCTGATCGCGGCATCACCCTTGAAAAAGATGCCCTGACGATACCTGAACCAACATCGGCCCCCTCGCAATCCACGCAACCCACTTCTTTCAAGACGCCCACGCCCGCACAAACAAACACACGCAGACCGATCAATTTCTCATCGGTTATCAAATTCCCTGACTAGGAAGACTGACGCTTTATGTATACTGCCTATTGGAACCTTCATGAATCCCCCTTCCTAAATGTGGTCAGCGACAAACTGATCTACATGACCGAACAACATCAGGAAGGTATTGCGAGGCTCTACTATCTAATCGACCAAGAGCGCATCGCGGGAATGCTGACAGGTGCCTATGGTGTTGGAAAAACCATGACCCTTGAATACCTCCACCGACGTGCCGCACGAGCCAAAATTCCTGTTATTAAGGTGGATGCCATTCCCAATGGCAGTCTCCCCATGGTGCGCCATATTCTACGTTGCCTGAATCTGCCTGATAACACACCTTCTCTCCCTGAAGCACTCATGTCCCTCCAGGCCTATTGCCAAAATGCAGGCAGCCGTAATCTTGTCCGGTCGCTGCTCTTGATCGATGAGGCCCACCATCTCGCCTCTGGCGATGGCTTCTACCTTGCCCACTATCTTTGTAATTTGCGCATTCCACCCTCGGGGTCACACAACGAGACACCGCTTTTCACCATTATCTTGGCGGGAACAGATGAGTTGCGGACCAACCTGCTTCAACACGAATCGTTGCGCCGTCGTATCCAACTCGATTGGCGCCTTACCCCGCTGAGCGAACCACAAACCACAGAGTACATCCAACACCATATGCGTGCTGTTGGTGGCGATATCTGGTCGTTCTCCAAAGAAGCACTCGATGCCGTGTATTATTATGCGCAGGGGTACCCCCGTAGTATCAACAACCTTTGCGATACCGCACTCATGCTTGGGTTTGCCTCCCAAGCGCCTCATATCACAAAAGATATCATCATCCAAGCAGCCAAAGATACCGGCATTGATACGTTTAATAATCCGCAACCTGATGGAAGTAACATAGACGCTACTACAGAAGTACCGTCTTAAGGATCTCAGACCATGGCCAGTATTCCTCTTTCACAAATTACCTTTATCGCCTCGGCTCTTGGTGTCTTTTTTCTCATTGTTGCCTTTTATAAGAGTATCTTCCATAAACGCCGCCACCCAACTGAATCGGAGTTGCCGGCTACACCTAAACCGAATGAAGCGATCAATGCGGATGAACCCATCAAACTGACCGACCCGTTCCAACAAGTGCCTGTTGATGCCCTTCCTCGATCTCATGTCAACCAACAAGCACACCCCGTTGCGCCAAACACCTTCTACCCGACCTTGCAACGGCCCAATGAATCTTCCGTCTCCGCTTTCCGACACTTCAATCCCAAAAAAGAGTTTGAGTCGATCACAAACGCCTCTAAGAATGACACGACTTATGAATGGGAATAAGCCGATAAAATGCGTGGCACGGTGTGCCGCCCTATTAGCCGTCCACGCACTCTTTGCTCAACCCTCTCTACTTTTGCCACCCTTCCCTGATGCAACCCACATTCATGCCACCCCAGCGAGTGCAACCGCTCAACAAACAAATGATTCTCTTGTACTGCCGATCGCCTTTACCGATACCACTGAGCGCATCTATTGGGATATCCCTCTCGCCCATCGCATCGATTCAGAGGCCACCACTCTTGAACTTGAATTAGCCTGTACCAACTCATCCCCTATCCGTAGTCTTTCGCTACACCTTCGCTCCGGAGAAGGCTGGTATGCTTTCCCAACGCCTCTACTGGCAACCCCTCAACGTCAAAGGATCACCCTTCCCAAAGGTGCCTTCATCCCTGAGGGCTCCCCCCACAACTGGCATAAAGCCACACATGTGAGACTCTCTGCTTGGCGCCAAGAAACCGGGACGACCACCCTGCAGCTCTTCAGCTTGCGTTCACGAATCGATTCAGTCGCCATGATCCGCGCAACCGCACTGACGGCCCCTAATGAAATCGACTTTGCCGCCTCTTTAGCCAATCGCTGTGCTCGATTACTCACCAAAGCCAACATCCCCTTTGCTCTGATAGATGACGCCTGTGAAGACCTCTCTCCGTATCGCATGCTCCTGCTCCCCTACGCCCCCCAGTTACCAGAGAACACCTTTAAACGCCTTCAACGGTATCTCGCCAAAGGAGGCAAACTGATGGTTTTTTACAATGCCTCAAAACCGCTAGGAGCCCTATTGGGCGTACGTCCCGGCCCTTGGCAGGGCTCTGACCCCGGCCAAGAATGGTCTGCCTTGATTCCCGTTCCCCATCATCTGCCAGCGGCCAAGGAACGCATTCCACACTTCACAAATAGCGTGCTCCCCCCTTTTCCAACCGACACCTATCAGGCTCGAATTGTCGCCTTTTGGAGCGATGCCACCGGTCGTACAACCGATCTACCGGCTTGCCTGCTCTCAGACCGTGGTGCTTGGTTTGCGCATGTCGCGCCCCTTGCGACACCCGCAGCCGTAACCTTTATCCGCACCCTCACGCAAACCCTCTGTCCTAACCTCTCCCTCCCGCCCCCAGTTCCCACAACACCCATCACAACCCTACCACCCGCACGCCCGACTGAACGACGCGGCGCTTGGGAAAGTAGCGGCTTCGCCCGTCATCCGCGTGGCTGGGAGGGGCTGCTCTCCACGCTCAGTGAACACGGAATCAATACCGTTTTTGCCCATTGGCAAAGCGCAGGCACCGCACACTATCAAAGCAATGGCAAACGCATGGAGTCGGACCATACCCATGTGCATCGTATGGATCCACTCGAAGATGCCCTCCTCGCTGGCAAAAAGCACCACATCGCTCTACATGCTTGGGTGACCTGCTGGACCCTCGAAGGATGCCGTCCCTCCCAACGCGAAACGCTCACCCGCGAGGGGCGTCTCATGCAAGATGCCGCCGGCAACACCCTACCTTGGCTCTGCCCCTCTATCCCCGCCAATCGTCAATTGCTTATCGAGGGCTATCGCGATCTCGCACGTCGGGGTGTCGCAGGTATCCACCTCGACTACATTCGTTTTCCGGAAGAAACAGGCTGTTATGCCCCAGCCACGCGCACAGCGTTTGAAACTGAACTCGGAAAATCTGTTGTAGCTTGGCCAGCCGATGTTCTCCCCCACGGTCCACACCATGCCGCTTTTCGCCGATTCCGCTTTGCAACCATGACCTCCTTTGTCCGCGAAACACGTGATGCGATCCGCGCCATTAATCCAGAGATTCAGCTCTCAGCAGCGGTCTTTCCAACCCCCGAAGGCGCGCTTCTGCGTGGACAAGACTGGCCTGTCTGGGTTGAAGAGAATCTGATCGATTTCGTTTGCCCCATGATTTACTCAGAAAACATCTTCGCCTTTTCGTCCATCCTAGACATCTGCGCAGAAGCCCTGCCAGACCCGACAAAAACGCTTGTCCCTGGAATCGGCTCCAGCGCGGATGAAAGTCAACTCGATGCCGCAGCCGCAGCACTGCAAATCAAAGCCTGTCGCGAACGCCATTTACCCGGATTCGCCTTTTTCGCTGTGGACGATGCGCTCCTCTCTCTGCTGCCTCAACTCTTCCCGTAAACACCCCTTGCCGCAACCGCCAGCCGAAACTCCGAGCTCAACACACGCCTATCCCCCTTAACCTTCTTTCTGCCAACGATCACGGCGTACCGGTGCTTGCTGACATCCAACAAGTTTAGCCAACGTTGCAGTCCCATACATCCAAAGCGTGATCCAACAGACCGGAAAATGATAGAGCCAAGCCCGATCAGGCTTACGCGCAAAACCACGCACCATCTGCCAGACCAACGGAAATCCCAATATCGTGGCCAGACAAAACAGGATGATCCCCGATCTTTTCTGTTGATCCCACGGATACGTCCGCTGTTTTTCCTGCGCAAAAAAAAGAAAATCCCGTATCCGACGCTTTTGCTTGCGCGCAAAATCGGGTAGGCACGCACAATAGAGATGCACAATCCCGACGTTAACCTTCGCTACGTGCGTGAACCCAGCACGCACAGCTTGATGCATCACATCAATATCAAAAAAGTAGGGTTGCCACATCACATGTGCCAATAACGATCGGCGAAACATAAATCCGTTCGCCCCAATCGTCGGCAAAGCGTTTTCAGAGAGGGTCAATTTAAGATACGCCCCTCTATCCTCCTGAGACACATCTAGCCCCGTCCATTTTCCAGTCACCGCGCTTAACCGATCATAATTTTGCGTAAACAAACACAGCGGATCATTCATCCCCAACAACGCAAAGTACCGCGTAAGCGCTGGGTCTTCCGCTCGAACCGTATAGGCAATCGGTTCGCTCGCAACAATCTCCGCCTCTGCAAAAGGCGCGATCATTCGTTCTAACCAATCCGCGTCTGGCAGAATATTATCACTGTCAATCAGCGCGATCAGATCGCCCGACGCAACCTGAATCCCGGCTGCTTTGCCAGCCTCCCCTGTTTTTAACGGGTTCTCGACAATCTGATTTACCCCACAGGCACGTGCAATTGCACGCGTGTCATCTGAAGAACCCGCATCCGCCAAGATAATCTCGAACTGCTGGCGCGCAAGACGCTGCGTGATGATTGCACGCAAGCACGCTTCCAACGTCTTACCCGAGTTGAGCGTTGGAATCACAATGCTAACGGATAACTCTTTTTTTTGCTCCATAGCGTAGACCCCATTCAAAAGGGCGTAATCGCAAGCAGAACTCGCTTATTTTTGCAACTGAACCTGTGTGCGTTCGACCAACATCACAGGGCTGTCCCACATGGGCAGTTGTGCAAACTCGGTATTATCGCCAACGACCCGCCACGTCTCATGGGACAATTCAAAAACACGCCCCGTAATCATCTCCACATAAACGGGATCTTTAAAGACAATCCCTTTGATCGTCAACTTAATCGGTTCCCATGCCAACGTGTCATCGGGTTTTCGGTCATTAAACCAAGCCAGCGCCAGCGCCAGTTCGTTCTTCTTGAATCCCGCAACCTCCATCTTTCGCTGCGTATCCGATTCATAGGCCAGCAATCCAGTCGGCACTACCGCATGGTCAAAAAAGGCTGTCAGATGCTGCACCGCATAAAAGGAGGGGCGCTTGTAAATAATGTGATGATTCAAGTCGGCACGCAACAAACCAAACGACTGCAACATAAAGCCGTAGTTCAGATCTACCATTGTAAAAATGGAACTGCGTATGCCACGCGCCCAGTCACCAACCAAACGTCGAGTATCCCACTTCGCC
>CAZSUM010000025.1:14572-16701 GCA_964610015.1 uncultured Lentisphaeraceae bacterium | reverse complement strand
ACCGCCGAAATGCAGCCGGAACTGCCGCTGTTCGCTTCAGGCTGAAAAATGGGGTCAGTCCACCTAAATTTGATTCTTGACGTAACCGCGTCAAGACGCTTACATGATGCTGAATGCCAAGGATTTGTGATATGACGACTTTTCTGACCCTTTCACTCCTGATTCTGGTTCTAGCAGTGCTCCTCTTTCTGCTGATCCGAACGCTAAAAGATACCCCTGATCGCACAGAATTAGCACGCCTTCAAACGCGTGATCTCGACTACCAAGCCACAGCCAAACGTTTACAGGAACGTGATACGCAAATTGATATGTTGCTTGCTGAAAAAGCCCGTTTGACTTCTGACCTAGCTCATGAACAACGGCAAGCCACAGAAAAAATAGCCCTCCTGCAGGAAGCCGAAGATCGTCTCAAACACGCTTTTGAAAACTTGGCCAACCGCATCTTTGAAGATAAAGGAAAGGTCATCACCGAACAGAATCGCGAACGGCTTTCGGGTCTGTTGCAACCCTTACGTGAACAACTTGAATCTTTTCGTAAACGCGTTGATGAAGTCCACCGTGATGACACGGCACAGTCTGCCCGATTGATTGAACAAGTACGCCAACTCCAAACCTTGAGTAACAAAGTCAGCGATGAAGCAAATCATCTGGCCAAAGCCATCACCGGCGAGGCCAAACGGCAAGGTGACTGGGGTGAACTAATCGTGGAACGGCTTTTTGAAGCCTCTGGTCTAACGCGTGGGCGAGAATATGACATCCAAGTTTCGCTTCGTGATGAAAACAGCGCCCTTCAACGTCCTGACTTTATCGTTTATCTGCCAGGCGGAAAATCCGTCATCGTCGATGCCAAAGTCTCACTGACAGCCTATACGCGTTTCTGCCAAACTGAAAATGAAGCGGACAAACAGCTCGCGCTCAGTGAACATATCCATTCCGTTCGCAACCACATCCAAGAATTGCGCAGTAAAAACTATCCTGGCTTGCTGGGTAATCGTACCCTTGACTTCGTCTTAATGTGCATCCCACTCGAACCTGCCTATCAAACAGCATTCCAGGCTGACGATCGACTTTTGTATGACCTTGCACAAAGTAATGTTGTCGTGACCGGACCTGCGACCCTAATGATTACACTCAAACTCATTGCTCAAATATGGCGACGTGAACACGAGAATCGCAATGCGGAGGTCATCGCAGACCGCGCTGGGCGTCTCTATGATCAGGTCAAACTGGTTGTGGATGCCATGGCTGCTGTTAAAAAAAATCTCGGTGATGCGCAGCAAAGTTTTGACCTTGCCCTCGCTAGACTTCAATCCAACAGAGGAAATCTCGTTGGACGAGTCGAGGAACTGCGTAAACTCGGAGCCAAGATCAATAAACCCATTCCCCCTACAGTCGTCGAACAGGCACAAACTAGCGAATGGGGCACAACGGATCCTCTGGAACCAGAAGAAATCCTCTCTGACGAAGCTCCTCCAAGCTAATGCGCGTATCCAAGGTCTACAACCTGTCCGCTTTTGCCCACCCTTCTGTTTCGTCAAAATAAAAAGGACGCCGTGGGATCGAAAGGATATTAACAGTGCTCCTATTCTATACGAGAAAGCAGTCTGTCTTACTGAAGCAGCCAATGTGTGACAGGGAGGTAACGCGCACACCGACAGTTCCGTGCTTGATGTCATCTTTGCTGAGCAGTATGCTAATAACTTCTCATTCAAAGCAGATCGTTTGTTCCTAATCTGCTAAAGTCAGTCGTATGGCGACCCGAATATTTGAATAATTATGACACCTGCATGGATCAGTTTAATCGTTTTTGTTAGTTGCTATGCCCTCTTTGTGATTCTGCCGAATCGTCGTTCATGGATCGCCTGTACGGGCAGTGCACTGCTCATCGCCACCCATGTTCTCAACTGGCATGAAGCCCTGATTGAAAAAGTCAGTTGGAATGTCATGGGACTCTTCTTTGGAACGTTGATCCTCGCCGAACTCTTTCTCATGTCAAGAGTTCCTGCGGTTTTTGCCGAGTGGCTGGTTGATCACTCTAAATCTACCCGTGTCGCAATGCTTCTCCTCTGCGCACTTTCAGGCGTTATCTCCATGTTCGTCGAGAATGTTGCGGTCGTTCTACTGGTGGC
>CAZSUM010000025.1:6704-14562 GCA_964610015.1 uncultured Lentisphaeraceae bacterium | reverse complement strand
AGCGGTTCGGGGTTCATTTTTTAGCCTCGCCGATAAGCTAAAAATGAACCCCGTACCGCTCCTTATCGGCATCGCCGTGAGTAGCAATCTACAGGGGACGGCCACCATGATCGGCGATCCGCCGAGTATGATTCTGGCGGGATATCTCAAGATGGGATTTTGGGACTTTTTCATCTTTCAAGGTAAACTTGGAATCTTTTTTGCCGTTCAGCTTGGTATGATTGCCTCTTTAATTGTTCTCTGGATTCTTTATCGACGCCACCACGAAAAAACAAATCTGATTTTTCAGGAGAAGGCTAAATCATGGGTTCCAGCCTACCTACTCGGAGCGTTAATTGTTGGACTCTCTTTCGCATCCGTGGTTGACCCTGATTTCTCTTGGTTTGCGGGTGTCTACACTCTCGTCCTCAGTGTTATTGCCCTCGCTTGGTTCCGCCTATACGCAAAGTGGGGTAGTACGCGCAAACTCATTAAGGCCCTCGACTGGGATACAACCTTCTTTCTAATAGGTGTTTTTGTCTTAGTAGGCGGTCTCAGCGATTCAGGCTGGATGAATCGACTCGCTGTTGTGATCTCGGAATCGGTTGGGAATAGCCCATTTATGGCCTTCTCTTTAATTGTGTTCGTAGCAGTCGCGGTCTCAGCGTTTGTGGATAATGTCCCGTTTCTGCTGGTTATGATCCCCGTGGTGCAATCTGTTTCAGACACGATTCAGGTTCCACTTCCCTTGCTCATGTTCGGATTGCTGATTGGAGCCTGCCTCGGGGGCAACCTCAGTCCAATCGGCGCTTCTGCAAATATTGTCACCCTCGGCATTCTTAAAAAAAGAGGCTACCCTGTTACCTTCCGCACCTTTATGGGTATCGGTGTCCCTTTTACAATAAGTGCGGTTTTGGCTGCCTCGCTCTTTGTTTGGTGGCTTTGGGGCGTTTAATCGCTTGCACACCTCATCGCTCCGTTTCCTGACATCTCAAACACTTTAAAGTTATCCTCGCAGAAGAAGGGGAAAAAAATGATGACCTCTACCTCGGGAGAAGAAAGTCAATCCCGCATTGGTAAGCATATCCGTACACGTATCGTTTCCGGACTGCTGGCCCTGGTTCCTTTGGCGATTACGCTGTTTATACTACGTGTTTCTTTCAACTTCTTCACTGCGTTCACACGCCCCTTGTTACGCCCTTGGCTAGGCGTCCTGCCGGATTTCGTAATCGCACTGATTGCCCTGCTCGGAACCATCATCATGATCTATCTGGTGGGACTCATCACCACCCATATTGTGGGCCGCCGCCTGATTCATTTCGGTGAAAAGTTGCTGATGCGCTTGCCCTTTGTCAAAAGTGTGTATTCAGCATCGAAACAAGTTGTCGAGAGTATCTCATCAAGTCAACGGACCTCCTATCAAGCCGTTGTTCTGGTTGAATTTCCACGTCGGGGTTGCCTTGCACTGGGTTTTGTGACAGGCACCACGTACACGCCAGACCATCGCGCACTCTATCGGGTATTCGTAGCCACAACACCAAACCCAACCTCCGGCTTTCTTCTCTTATTACCGGCAGATGAAGTTCAATTCACTGATATCGCAATTGAAGAGGGCATTAAGATGATGGTTTCCGGCGGCATGGTCGCACCCAGAAATTATCAGATTAGACCGACCCCTCCTATGATCCAAAGTTAAGTCACAGACCTCTTCGGCCTCATTGATTGCGAAAACCCTTGGAGAGCGCCATGACTGATTCACGCACCTACCATTTACTGGCTCCCAATCATCTCCTTGTGAATGAAGTCACCCAATGGTTAGCGCAACAGACCAGAAGCGGTGTCGCGCAAACCCGCACACTTGACCACCTTCTGGTGTTGGTTTCCACCCGTCAGGCAGGGCGTCGTCTACGACTCGCTTTAGCTCAAAGCCTAGGTGCCTGCGTACCACCACGGATCATGTTGCCCGAAAAATTCTTAGTGGCACCAGCTACGCCCGGCACCCAACCCGCAACTGAAGCCGAGTGCCTCAGTCTCTTATCTCAATTGCTGGGAACCATCGACCTCACCCCTTTTTCAGCCCTCTTCCCTGAATCGTCTCATGCCAACCAGTCTGACTTTAGGTGGCGCTTAGCCATGGCCCGACAGCTTCAGGATATCTGGCGACTCCTGCAAGAAAACGCCTTAACCATGCGCGATGTGGTCTTGTTTATCAACACACATCAACCCCAGCTTGCCTTTCTTCCGGATCACGAGACCGAACGGTGGACTCATCTGGCACAATTGGAAGAGCTCTTCTTCCAATGGCTCGCAACCCATAACCGGTGCCATCCCGCAACAGCACGTCAACAGGCCGTCAAACACCCGAATCTGCCAGCAGGCGTTGAGGAGATTGTTCTGCCCGGCGTGTTGGATCTCCAACCCGCCGTCTATCAAGCACTGGCCAACCTAACCGATCAACAGCCAACACACGCGCCACGCTTAACCATCCTGATCCATGCAGCGCCGGAAGAACGCGACCAGTATGACGACTGGGGACGTCCTCTACCTGCATTTTGGAGTAGCAACCCTGCACTAAAAATTCCCCTGCGCGAGGATCAATACCATCAGACAACAACCAGTGCACAGCAGGCACAAAGGATTGCAGAGATCGTCAGTCACACACTAGCCAGTGGATTTGACCCTCCAGGCGTGGGAATGGTGGATGACTCACTCTTTCTTGAACTACAAGCCGCCTTTCTTGAAAAAAACCTGAACCTGCACAACCCCGCCCATCTTCCGCTCAGCCAGGCGTCCTTGGGCCAACTTGTCGTTCGCACGGCACGTCTCTGCAACACCCCCTCCTACGCGGTATTCGCAGCTTGGTTCCGACAGGCTGATGTCTTGCGCTACCTTGAAGCCACCCTCCCAAACTCGACGAACCCCAAGATTGCCCAAACGCTCCTGCATGAACTCGACGAGGTGTACAGAAAACATCTTCCCCAAACGTTTGCTGACCTACATCGTTTTTGCAATGAAACAGAGGACTACCCGACACTTCGCGATGCTGTCTCGCACATGGCGACTTGGCTTGAACCTAACGGTCGCTCCCCTACAGCACAAATTCGTGAAATTCTTAGTAAGATATTTTCCGCCCGAACCCTCTATGAAAAACTCCCCGGTGACCGAGAATTACAGGCTGCCGCAAATTGCCTTAACAGTGTGTTGGATGCCACTGAGAATGATTTCGTACGTCAAATTTTACCCAATGACCGCGATCGGACCCAGCTCTTTGAATCACTCCTTGCCGAGGCCTCCTACGCTTTAGAGCCCAACGATCCAGACACCTTGGTCACGGATGGATGGCTGGAACTGGCATGGCACCCAGCACAAGAACTGGTCATTTCCGGCATGAATGAATCATCCGTACCGCAATCCGTTGTAGGACATGCCTTTCTACCTGATCGACTTCGCAAATCGTTGGGCATGACCGACAACGAACAGCGAACAGCCCGTGACATTTGTCTGTTTAACAACTTGCTACGTTCACGTGAACCCGGAGCGGTCACACTCTTTCTCGAACGAATGGATAATCAGGGGAATGTCCGCAAACCCTCCCGCTTGCTCCTCCTCTGCGGTCATGACAATCCAACTTTTGCTGCACGCGTACTTGCCCTCTACCGCGAAGCTGACAAACCGACCACTGGCTATAAACGCACCCTTCCGCCAGCTTGGCGTCTCAAGCTACCCATACCGGCAACGCCTCCACCCTCAACAGACCACCCGCGATTCACTCCTCCCTCCCCGACGGACTGGCCTCTCATCCAACTGCCCAATCGACTGGGAATCACGGCCTTTAAAGATTATCTGCAGTGCCCCTTCTCCTTCTTTCTCAAGCACATTTTGAAGATGAAACCGTGTGATGATCAAACACACGAACTAGAGGCAACTGATTTTGGGGTCTTGTGTCATGAACTGCTTCAATCGTTTGCCCGATCCAACTTGCGTGACAGCCCAGATGCCGCACAGATTGAAGACTTCTTGATCACCCAACTCGACCTTGTGATGACCCGCCGTTTCGGGTCATCACGCTCCACAGTCCTGCGCATGCAGGAAAACAGCCTTTACCACCGCCTCGCTTTTTTCGCAAAGGAACAAGCACGTCTGGCAAGCGACGGCTGGCGTATTTTGGCAACTGAACTTCCATGCGAGCTAACCCTGTGTGGCGTCACCATAACCGGGCGTATTGATCGGATCGACTATTGCACACACACGCAAGTCTGTCGCCTGCTCGACTATAAAACATGGAACAAAAAGGCGGATCTCGAAAGTTTCAGCACCAGCAAAAAAAAGCGTATCGAGCAAACGCGCGCACAAGGTTTCAGCACCTGCGACTTTATCGAAAGCAAAAAAGACCGTATCTGGACTGATCTACAGTTACCTCTCTACCATCGCTTGGCCACCACGAAAAAAGACCTGATCCCCACCAATGCCAAGCTCATGTGCGGGTATTTCGTTTTAGCTGAAACCGAAACGGACACAACCTGCCAAGTATGGGATTTTGACGCCTGGCAGGATGCGGCTGAAGCCAAGGCCAAACAGGTGATTGAGCACATCAAAGCAGGCCTCTTCTGGCCAATCACCGCACTGAATCCAGATTTTACAATGCTCTTTCCAGACCCTCCGGAAAAGGGTATTGCTCTCCCCTGGCTTGACGATCAACACCGTCGTTTACTCGCCAGTGGCGTGGTGATCCCGCACGTTAAAACAGACTTCACCACTTTACAGGGGCAAGCCGAATGAACAATACCCTGATCAAAGCATCGGCGGGAACAGGCAAAACATTTGCGCTAACCACCCATATCATTCGCCTCATGCTCTGCGGTACCCCTTCTCACGCACTCATCGCGCTGACCTTTTCACGTGCTTCAGCCGGAGAGATCTTCAACCGAGTCGCTAAACGCCTGGCCGAAGCCGCGGCTAGTGATGAGGGGGCCTCCTCAGAAACTACCGTTGTCATGCGAGAAATCGATCCTGCCTGGAGAAAAACCATTTATCAGCGCTATGAGGTGGATGACCGTGACCGTTGCAGTGCGAACGCGCCAAGCCTCACACCCAAATGCTTTGCCGCGTTATTATACGATTTTATCCACACTCAACATATCAGTCGCATCGGCACGATCGACAGCTTTATGACTCAAATGGTCGCTCTCTTTCCAGTTGAACTGGGATTACTGGGGCCCATGACAATTCTGGATGCGTACGAGCGTGCTCGACAGCAGACCGCAGCAACCGATGCGTTACTCACCGAGAAAACAACCACATCAGATGAAATTAAAGACATTTTAGAAATTTCTCGTCAAGCCACAGACGGTCATCACTGCAAGACGTTCTTTATTATTCTGAATGATTTCATCACCCGTTATCACGACATTTATCTAAATAACCCGCAAGCTGAAATCTGGAGCGATCCTAAAAAAATCTGGGGACCCACGGGCCTTCCTTTTGCTTCTGATGAAACGTTATCCGATCTCGCCGACAAGGTGAACAGCACGCTGCTTCAGTCCCTTGATGACACTGATAAACGGCGTAAAGGCTGGCAAGAGACGTGTGACTTTCTAAGAAGATTCAACGGAACTTTTACCGCCATGCCAACCCCGCTTAAAAACCTCTTGGCCGCGTGGGATGGCAAATCACACATCGCAGAATTCAACTGTAACGCAAAAAAGACTCAGTTGACTACTGAAGAAACTGCATTGATGGTTACCGTTGCCCGAGCACTCTTTTATCAAGCATTACGAATCCGCTGTGAACGTACGCAGGGCATCTACCGTTGGATAAACCACCTCGAAACCATTTATGCACGCCAAACAAGGCAACGGGGATTATTGACTTTTGCTGATATTCTGCGGTTAATCAACCGACTGGAAGATGTTCCGAGGTTAAATTTAGAGTACCGCCTCGACAGCGAATTACAGCACTGGGCCCTTGATGAATTTCAAGATACCTCGCGTCCACAATGGAATGCCATCAGCAATCTAATCAACGAAGCCAAGCTAGATGACCAACGAACTGTTTTTGTTGTGGGAGATCCCAAACAAGCTGTTTACGGTTGGCGCGGAGGCACAGTGGAAATCTTTGAGGAAGAACTCAACTCTTCCTTCTACACGGTTTGTAACTTACTCGCTTCCTACCGCTATTCACCCGAAATCGCCACGTTTATCAACCGGGTCTTCAATGCTGACGCAATCACCCAGTTTCTCAAAGGTTCACGCGCGGAACGCGCCGCAGAAAAATGGAGTCTCCTTTGGGGAACACACACATCGGCAGTTAAAACGCCGGGGTTTGTCTCAGTACAGTGTGTTGAGGGTTCTACAAAGGGCACCGAAGACGAACGGTTGAGCCCTTTCATTGGCCCTATCTGTGAAGAATTGTTGCGGATCAAACCATGTGAACGCGGAATCACAACCGCGTTACTGGTACGTACAAATCGTGAGGGTGAGTGTTTTGCAGAAGCCCTACGACATGCTGGCATACCCGCACTTTGGGAGGGCGAAAGTGATATTGCCGATACCCCGGTTGTGCAGGCCTTCCTGAATTTGTTGCACGTCGTCGAACACCCGGATGATACCCGTGCGTGGCAACACCTTCGAGCCACACCACTCCTCTCGGCACCAACCCTCAAATGCCCCAAAGATCGTTCTCCTGAACACCATCTGGCACATGTTATTAAGCAAGTCACAAACGATGTCTCTCGATTTGGACTCGCCCGTGCGCTACGCAACTACATGGAAGCGCTGGACGCAACCATGGATAGTTTTACCCGCACGAGAATGGCATCGCTTGTTCGTGCTGCTGCACAATTTGAAGCCTCTAGCGAACCTGATATTTCATTGAGTGATTTCGCAACCTTTGTTCGCTCTTTTAAAACCCGCACGGCCGCCGATGCAACGGTAGTCAAAATCCTCACCATCCATCGCGCCAAGGGACTTGGGTTTGACTATGTGATCCTACCCGTTATTGAACGTAAGAGCATGACCGCCCTAAGCAATGGCCCTCTTTTTGCGGCTGACCACTCCTGGGTGCTTGATCAATCTCCCGTCCAAGCCATTGTTGATAAAGATCCGACCCTCACCGCAGCCAGCGATGCCACGCGAATCAACAGCGTCTTTGAGCAACTCTGCGTCTTCTATGTCAGCATGACACGTGCTAAGCGTGCAATGAGTGTCTTTGTGAGTTCCACCGATCATGACTTCTATTTCAGCAAACATGTCACCGCTACGTTCACGCCAGCCCCAGTTTTTACAATTGGCCATGCGCTTTGGTATGAAGATAGCTCCTACTCTGCACCGGAACAGGCGATAGAGGAAACAATAACCCAACATTATCCATGCCATCCGCGCCACGTCATTCGACGGGCCACTCCCTCGACGTTGCCACACGAAGGAATCTGCGCGGCCTCCCTTTTTGACGTGCATGATTCTGTTGCCGCAGAGCGAGGAACCGCCATCCACGAACTGCTCAGCCAGATCGAGTGGTTGGACAACACACCTGAACAGGCAATCCTATACGCTGCCTGTCAAGAACTCGGTGTGGATGTGGTGTCTCCCTCTCCTTTTCGAGAAGCACTCACCCGCCCCACGGAAGGTGCGACCGTTTGGCGCGAACGAAGTTTTGAAATGCTGCAAGACGATCTCTGGACCTCAGGCACAATCGATCGGGTTGTCTTTTGGGAACAACACGGAATGCAATACGCGATCATTTACGATTACAAATCCAATCGCAAACGCCAAAATGAAGACCCCAAAACATTCACATCACGTATGCGTGAAAGCTATGCGCCTCAATTAGCGGCATACCGTCAAGCCATCGCCTCCCTCTCTGGGTTACCTGATTGTAGGAT
>CAZSUM010000025.1:3005-6673 GCA_964610015.1 uncultured Lentisphaeraceae bacterium | reverse complement strand
CTACTCCTCACAGAAACGCTCGACTGCATCGAAGTGACCCCAAGCACATAAGCGACGCACTCACTTGGAATCATCTGAGATCGCTGCGACAAAGGCCACGTTTTCAAGTTTGACCACAATCGGGTTTGGCCATTTCCGGTCGTTATAAATACGCTGAGCTCTAACAACCGAGATCTTTAACCCAGCATCACTCTGCTCCGCTTTAGAAAGGGGATCAATATTCGGTTGATACTCAACGGAACGGTCGTTTTGTCCAAGAACTGACACACGCAGTGCGTCAGTGGCAATCAGTGATTTCAGCGTAAACTCTTTCCGCTCGCCATGTTGCCACAACGCCTTGCCCTGTGGGATGAAAAGATAAACCGTCTGCGCATTTTGGGAACTGCGCGTAAACCATATGTTCTGTTCCTTGATAATCGGACAAGGACGAATGTCATAGATGGCTTCATGATTGATAAACATCCAGAGCGCAAGTTCTCTCAAGATTCGTTCCTGCTCAAAGGGAATTCGCCCCGAGGGTTCAGGACCTGCGTTGATAAGCAAGTTGCCCCCTTTGGCTCTAATATCAATCAGCATCTCGATCAGCTCTGTCCCGCTTTTGTACGCTTCATTTGTGGGCTTAAATTGCCACTGTGTACCCAACGTGAAACAGGCCTCCCAGGGACCCGGCATCGGGGTGTTAGGAACACGTTGTTCAGGCGTCTCCATCTCACCCCGGGTTACCAAGCACGCTGGCTGAAGCTCGTGAATGTACTGACGGATCGCGAGATTGTCAAAGGCATCCAGAAAAACAAGATCAATGGGACCGTATTGGGTAAACAACTCTTTAATCTGCTTTTTGTTATACGCGAGCAACTCTGGGTTGGTAGAGATGTTTGCATATTTACTTTTACGGCGAATCTCGTGACCTTGTTTATGCAGAAAAAGAAAGTCTTCTGGGGAAAAGTAAAACCCAACTTTCAGACCGTATTGACGACAGGCTTTGACGTAGGGTCCAATAATGTCTTTGCGATAAGGTGTTGCGTTTATCGAGAACTCCGTCGTTTGAGTTGGCCAAAGGCAGAATCCACTATGGTGTTTAGTTGTTAAGACCATGTATTTGAAGCCCGCCAACTTTGCCAATTTTGCCCACGTTTCCGGCTGATATTCGGTCGGATTAAAAAACTGCGGCAATTCATTCAGATATCGTTGCAAATAATCATCCGATGCACCGACCATCGTATGAGAGATCACACTGCCCAGTTCAGAGTCCAGACTCCAGTGAATAAACAGCCCCATTCCCCAATGACTAAACGCTTCACTACGGACAGGATCATTTTTTAAAGAATCACTTTCTATTGCCGCCTTTGCTTCGCCAGTAAAAATAATACCTGCAATACAACAGATCGCAAAAAATCTCCGAGTCTGCATTTCGAATACCCCTTTGATTGTCATCTTCTTCACTGTTATGCGTTTCTTTATTTCATCCCAATGATCACGTCGATCAGCCCTTCATTCCTTGGTCATCATCCCGTTCCCACGTCTCATATTCTGAGAGTTCTTCACGAACCACGTTCACTTCAGGACGCCGTGAACGCAGAACAAGCATATCCCGTTTTTCCCGGATTGTGGCAGTACCCTCAAGCCGTTCATGCTTCTTCGTTTCCGTCAGCACCCGTTGCATCTCCTCCACCTGTGGCGAGTACGTCCACGCAGTATACGTCTGCAACAACAGGTCGTAGCCATCAAGATGCGCCACCCCTTTCTGCTGACGCAAACACGCCGCCACTGCGGGTTTCAACGACTCCAATTCCTGTTCGATCACCATCAGTTGTTTACGTAACTCAAAAAAGCGAATCATTTTGTCGTTATACATCGTGTTGTTCTCCTTTTGGAGTCAGTATACGCCTGAAGTGTCGCGAAAGGAAACAGAAGTTCGCTCTGCGGCAAGATCAGACAGAGAGAGTATCCTTTCTTTTAACATTCTCTTTAAGACGATTATTTGATTAACTTTAACTCGTTCAGCCCTTTAAAAGTCGCTCGTCATGTTACGACGCACATCACCTATTTAGCGAATTCGAAGATCATGTCACGTTTTGTTATAAAAGGCGGAAAACCTGTCAGTGGGACGCACCGCACACCTGGAAATAAAAACGCCGCACTCCCGATGTTGGCCGCCTGCTTGTTGACCAGCGAACCGGTCATCTTGAGTAATCTGCCATTAATTGCCGATGTCCGCATCATGTTGGCGTTATTGGCAGACATTGGCGTCTCGGTTGAACTGAATGCTGAAGCTCGAGAGGTTCAGCTCTGTGCCAAACAGGTTCGTCGTACACATTTGGACAAAACTCTCTGTGGCAGTGTCCGTTCGTCGATCCTTTTTGCGGGTCCCCTACTCGGTCGCTATGGCGCAGCCAAACTCTATCCGCCGGGAGGAGACGTCATTGGCCGTCGACGTCTGGATACCCACCTCGATGGCTTCCGTCAGTTAGGGGCTACCGTACGTGCAGGTGCGACCTACACCCTGTCTGTACCCAAAACCCTGCAAGGACAAAACATTCTCCTTGACGAAGCCAGTGTCACGGCAACGGAAAATCTGGTCATGGCCGCTGTTCTTGCCAAAGGCACCACCACCTTATACAACACGGCCTGTGAACCGCATGTTCAGGATCTGTGTCGCATGCTCAATACCATGGGCGCGCGTATCAGCGGAATCGGTACCAATCGGTTGACCCTTGAGGGCGTGGAAAGTCTACACGGCACAGAACAGCGCATTGGCCCTGATTACATTGACGCTGGCAGCTATATGGCCGCCGCGTTGGTTACAGGCGGTGAATTGACCATCGAGGGTGTGGAAGCCTCCGATTTTGCTATTCTTGAAAAACCCTTTCGACGTTTTGGGACACGCTGGACACTTACGCCTGAGACTCAAACGCTCAAGTTACCCGCCCATCAACGCTTGAAAACTTCCTATGATCTAGGAGACGTCATCCCAAAGATTGAGGATGGCCCATGGCCAATGTTTCC
The DNA here is from genome assembly GCA_964610015.1 of uncultured Lentisphaeraceae bacterium. Lineage (GTDB taxonomy): Bacteria > Verrucomicrobiota > Kiritimatiellia > RFP12 > UBA1067 > CAZSUM01. The sequence continues at coordinate 3,667 of CAZSUM010000025.1, read as the reverse complement.
ATCGGACTTGATGAGTGTGCTCATCGTATTGGCCACCCAGACACGCGGCACCACCCTCTTTTTTGAAAAGATGTTTGAGAGTCGCATGTATTTTGTGGATCACCTGATCGGGATGGGGGCACGTATCGTACAGTGTGACCCACATCGAGTCGTCGTTACCGGGCCCACAATGCTAAACGGAACCTGTGTAGCGAGTCCAGATATCCGAGCAGGAATGGCACTACTCGTCGCAGCGCTTTGCGCTAAAAGAAAAACAATTATCCACAATGCAAACAGCATTGACCGGGGCTATGAATCCGTAGAAGTTGAATTGAGACGGCTGGGTGCCGATATCGAGCGTGTTAGTGACTAATCGCTTCAGGGCAGATGACGTCTAGTGCAGCGCACAGCAATTCCACTGTTATGGGTGTCAGCCCCACGGGGTCCCCGTCTGCCTGAAAAGGCAACGGCCGATTACCAGACAACGTAATTGTTCGCTTGGCAATGCGCTCATAGACTACCTGTTCTTTTGCACGCTGGCACCCCAACCATCGCCGCATATAATGCCAAGGATATTGCAACGGCGAGCGCATGCACACCACGCACACATCTAGGTGACCATCATCCGGAAGAATATCAGGCCCATTTGGATGTAACCCACGTGCCAATAACCCGCAGTTGGA
>CAZSUM010000025.1:0-2995 GCA_964610015.1 uncultured Lentisphaeraceae bacterium | reverse complement strand
CTTAAAGAGCTCCGACTGACCATCAATATTCACCGTCAGCGTAAATAATCGTGCCCGCAACACATTCCAAATCGCGATGCCCACATACGCCGCAATTCCAAAAAAACTCTTACCAGAACGCGACGTTCGGGTCGCCACCGCCGCATTGACCCCAACCCCTGCGTTCAACAGATAAATCCGATCTTGAATGCGCATCACATCCAGACACCTTGTCGTGCGTGGCCCAAATTGAAGCGCAACAGCCGCTTCGATTTCCATCGGGATTTTCAACTCACGCGCAACCAGATTCCCGGTCCCCACCGGAATAATACCCAGAGGAATACCACGCCCAATCAGCACATGCGCAACAGCCGCGACCGTTCCATCACCTCCAGCTGCAATGACACATGAACAGGTTGAGGTCATCTGCTCTGAAAACGTTGCCTCACGCCATACCTCTGACAACCCATCAATGACTGTCAGCGTTTCACCACGACGAGCCGCGGCCTGCTCACAAGCCAACCGAATACGCACACACACGTTCTCCGGTATGCCTGGCGCCATGATGAGAAGACAGGTGTTCATTTCAACCTCACCGTGCGATTGATGTGCTCACGAGCCACAGCGCAACAGCGTGCAATCGCTGGGTCATTGCTGAGCGTTTTCAAAAACGCTTCCCGATAGGAAATCACCTCCCGTTCCGCAGCTAGACGCAACGAGGTCGTATAGTGAAATCCACTGATGAGCCATCCAATTTGAATCAAAATAAAATCTGAAAGATTCTTCACATCACCATAGCCAACGGGGGACCCCGCACAGACGGACTCAACCACGAACGGAGATGGGGGACCGTTCACCTGCAACCCCCAGGAAATCTCCGGATGCTCGACTAAAGACCCATCTGCGATGACCGTTTCCAGAACTCTAAAAATATCGAGCTTGTCAGCATCTCTTACCAAGTGCGCCAAGTGCGCCACACGCGGCCGCACACCACACGGCACTCCGATCCGATTATGCAACGCCACCGCGACCGTAATATCAGCACGTGACTGGCGGTCCAGCGTATCAAGCAGACCTTCTTGCTGTATCACTTTTACACCACAGACAGCATGGTCAATGGAATCAGCATCTCGGAACGTACCATAGTCACGTAACTGCACATGCCGACCAATATCATGCAAAAGTGCACAGGCCTCGCCAACCCAGACGCGCGACTCAAGCCACGCCTCTCCATTCATGAGCAAACGCGCATTAGCCACGACCTGCTCGGTATGCTCCACCTTGAGTTGATGCATGTGAGACAACGTGCCACATGGTTCACGAAACTGATCCACATATTTGCAGTAGTTAGAATAAAGCGTTTGAAGAAAGGCACATGTCATGATGAAAATCGTACTTTACGTTAACAGGAAAACAGCGAGCGCACTCAAGATAAAACACACCACTGTCCCAATCAACACCTTGTCCGTGAGCAGAGTTTTTTCAGGTCGTCCACCCCCATCATACCGATAAACCAGTTCCAAATAGCGAAAGAGCCCAAAAACAACAAATGGAATCGTGATCCCTAACGCATTGGTCCCAAAACGACGAACCGTCTCCTCGGAGAGGGTATACATGGCATAACAGACGAGCGTCGCAGAAGCAGTAATCGCAATCTGCAAATCCAAGAGATACCGATCATACCCAGCCAAGGCTACACGATGGCTGGCCCCACCGTCCACAGCCTCAAGCAGCACCTTCTCATGACGCCGTTTACACAGAGCTAAAAAGAGCGCTAGCAAAAAGGTACAGAGTAACAGCCAAGGAGAGATACGCACCGTCAAGACGGCGGCCCCCGCAATCGCTCGCAAAACAAATCCAATCGCAATCACGAAAACATCCACATAGGGAATTTTTTTTAGCACAAACGTATAGGCGATTTGCATCAAGACATAGCCGAGCAAAACTACGAAAAATGTCGTGGGGAGTCCCCAAGAACCAGCCAACCCGAGCATCAATAAAAGGACTGCGACAAACCCAGCTGCCGAGGGGGTGATCAATCCTGCCGCCAGAGGACGCAGTCTTTTGATTGGGTGAGCACGGTCTGCCTCGATATCCCGCAGATCATTCACCAGATAAATGCCACTGGAGACGCTACAAAAGCAGGCTACCGCAACGCCCACAGCAAGCATCGGGCGTACCCCTAATACACTTCCACTCTGGCTTGGGTCCCAACGGGCAAAAAAATAGGCTGCTGGCACAACTGCGTTTTTAAGCCACTGTGCCGGACGCAACGCACGCACCCAATTGAGCCCCTGAGCGGCTGTCACGTCCGAGCCCCTCTCCGAGGTGAACGACGAAAGCCACAACGTCCCCACAAGCGCAAAACCATCGTGATCGCTTCATAGGCGATGTTTGCGCGCATTTTGGAGTAGCCCGTACGACGCTCCAGAAAGGTGATCGGGACCTCCACAACTTGAAAGCCTTTCATCCAAGCCGTATGCGTCATTTCAATCTGAAAGGAGTAGCCACTCGATGTAATCTGATCTAAATCAATCGCCTCTAGTACAGCCCGACGAAAACATTTAAACCCACCGGTAGGATCATTGATGGGCATCCCCGTAATCAATTTCACATACTGTGCCGCACCCGTAGAAAGTAATAATCGGCTCATCGGCCAGTTCATGACACGAATGCCATCAATATAACGCGAGCCGAGGACCAAATCAGCACCTTCGTGCGCTGTTTTGAGGAGCAAGGGCAACGCACTCGGATCATGCGAAAAATCACAATCCATCTCGCAAATCAGTTCGTAATCGCGTGCCAAGGCCCATTTAAAACCTGCAATATAGGCTCGCCCGAGCCCCTCCTTGCCCGCTCGATGCAACACAGATATATGAGACTCTTGTGCGCTCATTTGGTCGAGCAACGCCCCTGTACCATCAGGCGAGTTGTCATCGACAAAGAGAATGTCAGCCTCAGGTACCCTTTTCAGTACTGCATCAGCCATGGCCTGAACATTTTCACGTTCATCATA
>CAZSUM010000024.1:0-16924 GCA_964610015.1 uncultured Lentisphaeraceae bacterium | reverse complement strand
CAAGGGTAACAGCCAACGACTCCCCTCTGGCAACCAAGCGGCAAGTGGATAGGTCAAGACAACACCCAGAACCGTAACACATCCCAACACAAGAACTAGAAAACTAATCACATGCGCTGAGAGATGAAAGGCTCGCTCGCGCCCCTGCTTAACCAGACACTCACTAAAAACAGGCACAAACGCGCTCGACAAAGCCCCTTCACCGAATAACCGACGAAATAGATTGGGAATAATAAAAGCAATATCAAAAGCCGACTTCAGTGCAGAGGTACCAAAGAAATAGGCCATTGCGATTTCACGCACAAGCCCCAAAACCCGACTAATCGCAGTCATCCCACTAACAACAGAAACAGACCTCAGCACAGAGTGTTCATGCTCTAGTTCCATATTTTTCTTCTTACTACTCACAAAAAACTTACACCTATGTTGCGTCCACATTAGTGCCTTACGACCGTGGAACAGCGATAAACAACACGTTGTTGCTATCTCCCTCGCCCTCTGGGAGAGGGCCGGGGTGAGGGTTGCGGGCTCTGTCCGCATTAGAAGCAGACGTTAACAATTGTTGCCGCCCTGACTTTTTGAAGCAGATATGTTCCACAGCCTCATGAAAGTTTTCGGCCCCATTTAGCAGTTCGATATCCACACGCAAATAGTAAATCGGAACCGGCGTAGTTTCCAACCTAGGGAAACGTACCGCATCTTTTTCGGTGGTCAGCAAGGCATCCGCTTTAAGATCCGCAGCCTTGTTAACCGCATCAATGATCTCCTGAGCATGATAACGGTGATGGTCCGCATACCGCTCGCAATAGACCACCCGTGCGCCCTTGGCACGTAATGAATTTTCAAAACTTTGCGGTACAGCAATTCCCGAAAGCGAGGTGACGGTTCGACCTTCCAACCAAGACAATCCCACATGCTCTGACGTGTACACGTTTTGCAAATAACGTGCCTGATGACAACATTCAATAATTTCAGCAGTGGGGTTCAATTCGTGAATCATCGCGCGCAGTTCTTTAGACTCACCATTAGATTTTGTGATAAAGATAAAATCAGCCCTTTTTAGATTCCGGATCGGTTCCCTCAGCACACCGCGTGGTAACAAATGGTGATTACCAAAGGGATTGGTCTTATCCACAAGGACTACTTCAAGACGATGTTTGAGCTTCTGATACTGAAAACCGTCATCCAAAATCAACGTGTCACAGTCAAAACGTTTGACCGCATAACGTCCACTCTTTACGCGATTTTTATCCACCAGCACCACCACCCCCGGCAGATTACTGGCTAACATGTAGGGTTCATCGCCCCCCATCTCACTGTCCAACAACAATCGTTTACCATCACTAACAACGCGGGGGGGCTCAATTTTTTCCTGAAATAAGCGCTGAAACCACGGCAGTTCTTTTTTGCGATACCCCCGACTCAGGATAGCCACTTTACGACCCGATTTTTGAAGTTCGCGTGCAAAAATTTCGACCACAGGGGTTTTCCCTGTTCCCCCGGCCGTTATATTTCCAACACTGATCACCTGACATCCCAGCGGATAACGCCGATAGATGCCTACATTATAAAAGAAGAGCCGCACCGTTACAACAGCCTTAAAAATCAGCGATACTGACTTCAACAACGCCAGTAACAGACGCACAGGCCAAGGGTGTCCTTGGTCAGCGCCCGGTTGCTGTATGATCCGAACCAGATAGTCCTCTATCCGTTCAATTCGTTTAATTTTCGCTTTTCGCATGCGTATACCGAGGATCTAAAATGAATGTGAATCATAAGTGATTCTCTGGCATCTGACAATCATGGAACCAATCCGATCCCGTTTACGTGCCAATTCTATCATGAGTAGATAATCGACCCCCTACTAGCGCGTGCTGAAAAATCGGCCTACGCCTATTGCCAATAAATCATAACCTTGGTATCATTACGCGCTAGTGTCACAGAAATGTGCAATAATGTGCAATGCGCACAGAAAAAAGGAGTCCCAAAATGAAACAAATTATTATGATTGCCGTGATGGCCGCCGCAACGTTCGCCTTTGTTGGTTGTAAAAAAGAAGAGTCGATGGGTGATAAGATGGACAAGGCTGTCAAATCCGCTGAAAAATCCACTGATGCTGCGGCCAAGGACGCCGAAAAGGCTGGAAGCGACCTTCAGAAAAAGTTGGATGGCGCGCTGAAGAAATAAGCGTTCCACCACTAACATGAAAAAGAAGATGCTAGGCAAAGTTGCGTGGCATCTTCTTTTTTTTCAATTTTGGAAGAGGAAAAGGGGTCTGTCTTTTTTGAAAGATCACGGCCCTTACCTTAGCACTGCGTTTGTAGACGGGTTAGGCGAATTCTCTCTGCCTCAGCCAAGATGAAATTCCCCAGCGGAGTCGCCAACTCCGGATGCGCCAGTGCATATCGGATATTGGTTGTAATAAATCCAAGGGTATTACCAATATCATGGCGTTGTGCCTCAACCTGATACCCAAAGATCGCTTGTCCGCGTTGCGCGTGCAAACGCAGTGCGTCAGTAATCTGAATTTCACCATTTTTGCCGGGTGGTACGGCATCAATATCGTCAAAAATATCAGGCGTCAGCAGATACCGACTGGCAATCGCAAGGCGAGAGGGAGCCTCTTCAATTGAGGGTTTTTCGATCAAATCATCAACCCGATAGGTTCGTGGTTCAATTTGCTCCCCACGAATAATGCCATACCGACTGACGCGTTCAGGTGCCACCTCCTCCAAAGCCACCACACAGCCTCCCTGACGGGCATGCACATCGATCAACTGCCGAGTTGCGGGAATCGCGTTGCGAGTCTGCATCAGGGTATCACCGAGCAGAACAACAAAGGGTTCATTGCCAATATGATGCCGCGCACAGCGAATGGCATCACCCAATCCCAACATACTTTTTTGCCAAACAAAATGGATATTGGCGAGATCTGAAATGGCCCGGATCGCAGCCAGTTCATGGATCTTACCCTTAGCCGTCAACTCGGCCTCGAGCTCAAAACTGCGATCAAAATGCTCTTCCAACGCACGCTTCCCTTTTCCGATAACCATCAGAATATCGGTGATCCCAGAGGCCACAGCCTCTTCCACAACATACTGAATCACGGGCGTATCGATAATCGGCAGCATCTCCTTGGGAGATGCTTTCGTAGCGGGAAGAAACCGCGTGCCAAATCCGGCTGCAGGAATAACAGCTTTTTTTACCATAAAATAGTCCTAAGTTGGGTTGAACCGTACCAAGATATTGACACTTGCCCAGCTCAAATAAGTTCAGGTTTTAAGACGCAAACCTTTTCCGTCGCGAAGAGTTCCAACAATTGACGATACACCCTTTCATCAGGATATGTTCCAATAATCGCACCGCCAGAACCCGTAAATTTTGCCGAAGCGCCAGCCTTACGCGCAGTTTCAATAAGACGCTGATTCCCCTCTCCGATGGGACAGATTTCACGTCGTTTTTCAAAATTTGCGTCCATTAAACGCGACAGTTGATCCCAGTTTCCTGACTCCAAAGTGCCGCGCGCCTGTTCCGCAAGGTCAGCCCAATAAGCCATAGCCGCCAATACCTCTGGCTCATTTTGTTCAAACCGCACCCGCAAACTATTGTGTATCACTTCTGAACCTTCGGAGAGATCCGTGCGATAAGCAATATAGAGTGGTGGCAGGCATTTGGGAGCGATGGATTCATAGCGTCCGAAGCCTTGGCTCGACATCAAGGAACGATCAAAATCCATATAGACCACTCCCTGATAAACCTGTGCAACGCGATCCTGAAGACCTGCAGCAATCCCCAATTCATGATTTTCCACAGATCGAATCAGATTTGCGAGTTGAGGATTAGGAATGGTAACGCCATAAAAAACAAGAAGCGCACGTATGGTGGCGGTTATGATAGCGCTTGAGCCTGCCAATCCTACCAGATTGGGAATGTCGGAATCATAGCGTATTGTGAAATTCCGGTCGTGGAGTTCAATCTGCTGCTCTTGACAATAGGAGTAAAAACTTTTGATCGCAGCCTTGAGCAAGCGGATGCCGCCGTAATAACCAAAAAGTCGGACATCGTTATAAAGATCTGCAATGCTGGTGAAAATGGAACCATCTCGCCGCGTGGGTACAATCTCTAAATCTGGTGATTCATACAAAGTAACCCGTGCTGAAAAATTTGAAAATGTGAACGCAATCGTTTTACCAAAATACCCGTCCGAAGGATTCCCGATCAGTGCGGCACGCGGATAAGCCGTCGTTCTGATAATCATAGCGTTCCTCATTAAAAATTGAATATAGCATAGAAAAAACAAATCATAATCTGACAGGAACTGACACACAAGCCGATAATCCAGTTTCTTCGCTGATTCAAAAACACACGGCCACACACACACGTTTAAGCATTGTCACGCCAGTGTCTTTTGGTAAGATGCCACCCTCTTTCAGCTTGGAGACCTTAGTGAAAATCATTGTGCCTATTAAGCAAGTTCCTGAGACCAGCAATGTCAAGATGGATCCTGAAACCGGAACGGTGATTCGTGCCGGAGTTGAGACCGTAGTCAACCCTCTTGACCTTTATGCGATTGAAGCTGCGTTGCAGCTCAAAACACGAATGGGAGGCCATGTTACAGCCATCACGATGGGCCCGCCCCCCGCAATCAAAGCATTAAAAGAGGCGGTCGCGATGGGGTGTGATGAGGCGATTCTTGTTTCAGATCGTAAGTTTGGAGGCGCAGATACATGGGCCACCTCTTATACGCTGGCTCAAGCCGTACGTAAGCTTGGCTCATTTGATCTAATCATCACCGGTGAACGTGCCACCGATGGCGACACGGCCCAAGTCGGTCCTGGCATCGCCTCTTGGCTGAACATCCCGCTGGCTACCTATGTCGCAAAAATCAGCGATGTCCAACAAAACACCATCATGCTCGAACGCTTGGTGGAAGAGGGTTATCAGCAACTTGCCATCGCACTCCCTGCCCTGTTAACGGTTGTCAAGGAGATTGCCGCACCTCGTTTGCCAACCTTGCGAGGCAAAAAAGCTGCCAAAAAACTTGAAATCCCCGTGTTTAACTGTGCGAACATGACGCTAGATCCCAGTTACCTCGGGCTAAAGGGGTCGCCAACGAAAGTCGTCAAAATTGATACCCCAAAAGTCACACGGGGCGGTCAAACGGTGCGCGCCACGGATGACCATGAAATATCGACTGCGGTCAGTAAATTGCTTCACTTTCTAGAAGAAAAAAATCTTATTTAAAAGGGGTTTTGAGCATGCATCATGTGTGGACTCTTGCAGAACAAGCGCACGGCGAATTAAAAGCTGTCTCGTTTGAATTGCTCGCTCGCGGGCGTAAACTAGCCGATAAACTTGGTTGCCCTCTGGTTTCGGTACTGATAGGTGACCAAGTCAGCACAGAACATCTTCAGGAACTCATCTTACGCGGTGCGGATCTCGTCTATGCCGTACAGGATGCACGATTAGTTAACTTTGTCTGTGAAAGCTACGCGCGAGTGCTCACGCATCTGATTCACGAACATCAGCCACAAATCATTCTGGCGGCGGCAACATCATCAGGACGCACCTTAATGCCCTATGTGGCGATTCAGGTGCACGCCGGCCTCACAGCCGATTGTACTGAGCTTGATATTGAGGAGGGCACAGGAAACCTGCTCCAGACGAGGCCGGCCATTGGGGGCAATATCATGGCGACCATCAAGACCCCCCATCACCGACCACAAATGGCGACCGTGCGTCCGAAATCAACTCGGCCGTTACCAGCGGATTCCACCCGTCGCGGAGAGATTGTCACCGTAACCATCACCGATGATCTCATTGATTCACGGGTCAAGGTGCTAGGGTATCGCAAAGATACCGCAGACTTTGTAAATTTTGAGGAGGCTGATGTGGTCATTGCAGGCGGTAAAGGGCTAAAGAAGGGTGAAAACTTTACGTTGTTACGCACGTTGGCCGAGTCCCTTAACGGCGTTGTTGGTGCCAGCCGTGAAGCCGTTGACCGCGGGTGGATTGGATATCCTCACCAAATTGGGTTAAGTGGCAAAACCATCTCGCCCAAACTTTATATTGGCGTAGGCATTTCTGGCTCTATCCAGCATCTGGCAGGCATCAAAACCAGCGAAACGATCGTTTCAATTAACCCTGACACTGAAGCCAATCTACACAAAATAGCCGATTTTGCGATTGTGGGTGACGCCTTTCAGGTGTTACCGGAACTGAAACGCCAATTAGACGCACATAAAGAGAGGCGGGCATAAGATGGTGCCAACAAAACAACCCTCCCCCTACTCACCCGTAACGCGTGTCATCCTAGATGCCCTTCGTGCGATTGTCGGTGAAAAAGGTGTCCTCGTAGAAGAGGAGAAGTGCCAAACTTACGCACATGATGAAACCAATGCTGACGTGTATGGCCATATGCCCGAGGTGGTGGTTTTACCGACCTCGACAGAACAAGTGGCCGCACTGGTTAAACTTGCCAATCGTGAACACATCCCCATCACACCGCGAGGTGCCGGTTCTGGGCTTTCAGGCGGTTCGATTCCTCAATTCGGCGGCATTCTGGTTTCATTAGAAAAAATGAACCGTGTTATCGAACTTGACACAGCCAATATGGTGATCACGGTTGAGGCCGGAATGGTCACCAACGACCTTGCCAATTTAGTGCAGGAACAGGGCTTGTTTTTCGCGGGCTACCCCATGAGCCTGCAAACGTGCATGATCGGAGGTAACATCGCTGAGAATGCAGGTGGCGGCAAGGCCGTCAAGTATGGTGTCACAGGACGTTACATTACGGGACTCGAGCTCGTCACCCCAAGCGGCGATGTGGTCTGGCTTGGCGGAAAACTGGCCAAAGATGTTTCGGGTTATGATCTCAAACAACTAATCATCGGGTCAGAGGGAACATTGGGCATTGTTACTCAGGCAGTGATTAAACTGATCGGATACCCGCACGCCAAATCCGACTTGCTGATCCTTTTCAAAACAGCACGTGAAGCCATTGATCTGGTCCCGGTTATCATGTCCAAAGGAATTGTACCGACCAGCATCGAATTTATGGATCAGCTTTCGATCATCACCAGTTGTCGCTATCTCAACGAAAGCCTGCCCTATGAGGAGGCAGGTGCCATGTTACTGATTGAAGTAGACGGTCCCCATGCCGAACAAGTGGAGAATGATCTGATCGCCATTGGAGATCTCTGTGAGGAGCGAGGCGCCATTGAAGTCTATGTTGCAGAAGACCGAAATACCATGGAACGAATCTGGAATGTGCGGCGGAACATCGCCGAGGCCTTTAAAGTTTATAGCCCGATTCAAAGCCTCGAAGATATCGTGGTTCCGACCTCCCGGATTCCGGAAATCATTCCGCATCTCGAAGCGTTGAGTAAGCGTTATGGCATGCAAATCCCCTGCTATGGTCATGCGGGGGATGGCAATCTGCATGCCACACTGGTCAAAGATCCAACAATGGAAATGGCGCTTTGGGAAAAGGCTGAAGTCGACTGTTTGCGCGATCTGTACCGGATCACCTATGATCTGGGCGGAAAAATTTCAGGTGAGCACGGGATTGGAATTAAACGAAAAGCTTATCTGAAGGAACTCATCAACCCTGTGGAACTCGCACTGATGCGTAGCATCAAGCAGGCATGGGATCCAAACAACATCATGAACCCCGGAAAAATCTTTGATCTGACAGATGATTGATGTTCCCGTATTGACAACAGGAATGCCGCAAGGCATCATGATGATTATCTGAAAGCCCGTTGTGTGGACGTTTACCCATGCCTCAGGCGTGAACTTTAAGGAGTAAAGTGTTATGGCACGCGTTTATAATTTTGGCGCAGGTCCGGCAACCATGCCGTTGGAAGCCCTGCAATCGGCTCAATCTGATCTGGTAGATTTTCAGGGCTCAGGCATGTCGATCATGGAAATGTCTCATCGGGGCAAAGAGTATGATGCCATTCATAACGAGGCAATTGCCAATATCCACGAACTCATGGGGCTCAATGACGACTACGCTGTCCTCTTTTTACAGGGGGGAGCCAGTCTGCAGTTTGCAATGTTGCCGATGAACTTTCTGGGTGAAGGACAAACCGCTGATTATGTGAATGCGGGCTCGTGGGGTGCGGCGGCCATCAAGCAGGCCCGTTTGATCGGCAACGTGAACATTGCGGCTGATTGCCAGAAGGACATCCCAACGCGCATACCGGATACCGATGAGATGAAGTGGACGCCAGGTGCCGCTTACAGCCATATCACCACCAATGAAACGATCTCGGGAGCCCAGTTTAAAACCATTCCCGAAACCGGCTCACCCCTCATTGGAGATATGTCATCAGATATTCTTTCACGCCCAATCGATTATTCGAAGTTCGCAATGATCTATGCTGGGGCGCAAAAGAATTTGGGACCATCAGGGGTTGCACTGGTCGCAATCCGCAAGGATTTCGCTGCGAAAGGTAACATTGCTTTACCGACCCTGTTGCGCTACCAGACTCATATTGATAACAATTCGCTTTATAATACCCCTCCTTGCTTTAGCATTTACATGCTTTGCTTGGTCACGCGCTGGCTCAAGAAACAGGGGATTGAAACCATGTTTACGACTAACCGCAATAAAGCGCAGTTACTCTATGATGTGATTGACAATTCCAGTTTCTTCCGCGGCACAGCAAAGAAAGAGTATCGTTCAGATATGAACGTTACCTTCCGGTTGCCCACAGAAGAATTGGAAGCGCTCTTTATCTCACAAGCCTCACAGGCTGGCATGAAGCAACTCAAAGGGCACCGTTCAGTCGGTGGCATTCGTGCCTCGATTTACAACGCCTTCCCTGTCGCCGGTGTCGAAACGTTGGTTGCCTTTATGAAGGAGTTTGAAAAGCGTAACGGCTAAACCGTTCTGTTACAAGACAAGGGGCTTTGCTGATCTGCATCGCCCCTTGTCTTTTTTATTTCCCAACCGCTTGCACATGTGCTTGGATTCCTCTTTGAAGGATGCATATTTTTCAATTTTTACATTTTCCACTTGTAAGCGGTTATCACGCTATGCCATGATATCGCCCATGAAATGCGTTTTTCATTTGTTTGAGCTTCGACTTAGCGAGCTATGGTTATTTACGACCATAGGGTGTTTTACCGTGTAACCGTGTCAATCGAGCGCAAACGTTAGGTAGAGACTCCCGTGGTCAATCAGAAAAGATTCCGCGGGAGTTTTTGTTTTTAAACGCGATTTTAGAAAAGTATCATCAAATGAGGAGCATCAATGAGTGACCGAGCCAACATGCGACGCATCTACATGTTTGACACCACCCTGCGTGACGGGGAACAATCGCCGGGGTGCACCATGAACCTGCGTGATAAGCTCTTGGTTGCGGAACATCTTGAAGCTTTGCGCGTGGATATCATTGAAAGTGGCTTTGCGATTGCCTCCCAAGGTGACTTTGAATCTGTAAAAGCCATCGCTGCAATCGTCAAGGAGTCTGCCATAGCCAGCCTGTGCCGAGCCCTGCCAAAAGACATTGATCGTGCCTGGGAAGCTGTACGCGGCGCCGTGCGTCCACGGATTCACACCTTCATTGCCACTTCCCCCATTCATATGAAGTTTAAACTCAACATGGAACCAGACGCCGTTTTTGAACAAGCAGTCGCCATGGTCAAGTATGCACGCAATCTGTGCGGTGATGTGGAGTTCTCACTGGAGGATTGTTCGCGCAGTGAACGGCCTTTTATCTACCGTATCATCGAAGGTGTTATCGCTGCAGGCGCGGGAACAGTCAATATTCCCGATACGGTTGGGTATGCCGTCCCGGATCAGTTTGGACAGTTGATTGCAGATATCAGAGCCCATGTGCCCAATATCGATCAGGCGCACATTGCGGTGCATTGCCACAATGATCTGGGGCTGGCAGTCGCCAATACACTGGCCGCCATCCGCGCGGGTGCCGACCAAGTCGAATGCACCATCAATGGCATTGGCGAGCGAGCAGGCAATACCGCCTTGGAAGAAGTGGTCATGGCACTGCATACCCGCCGTGACTTTTATCAGGCTGAAACGGCGATTGATGCAACAAAGATCTATGCCACCAGTCGCTGCGTCACAAACGTTACGGGGAGCCGCGTGCAACCCAACAAAGCCATTGTGGGTGAAAACGCCTTTGCACATGAAGCTGGGATTCATCAGCATGGGGTTATGGCAAACCCATTGACCTACGAAATTATGACACCCGAATCCATCGGACTGCCACGCAACAAGATGATCCTTGGCAAGCATTCGGGGCGTCATGCCTTTGAAAGCCGTCTTGCCGAACTGGGATTCCATCTCGAAGAGAGTCGCAAAACAGAGCTTTTCAATAAATTCAAAGATCTGGCTGATCGCAAGAAGCGCGTAACCGATGCGGATATTGAAGCCCTAGCCCATGACATACAGACCATCACCGAAGAGCGTGTCAAATTGGATCGCTTTAATGTTACGGCCAGCAATGCCATCACCCCTGTTAGCACCATTCGCCTGATGCGCGAAGGTAAATTAGTCGAACAGGTCGCAGCCGGTGACGGACCGATCAATGCATCCTTCAAGGCAATCAACCAGATTCTGGGATTAAAAGTCGCGTTGGAAAGCTTCCAACTAAATGCTATCACTGGAGGCCGTGATGCTCAGTGCGAAGCAACCGTGCGTGTCCGCGAGGGCGAACATGTCTATCATGGCCGTGGGGTCTCCACAGATGTCATTGAGGGAAGTATTCTCGCCTATTTGCAAGCCTTGAATGTGCTGCTTGAGGATGAGCATTCCGCGAATTCATCATCCCCCAAAACTACAGATTGACCACTTTTCCCCAAGGCCTTATACTATTGCGTTTAACTGTTGGAGGCATTTTGTGAATGTTGAACTGATTGAGAAAGCACGCATTCGAGTTTCGAGTGTACCCGTGCTTGTGAATATGGTGTCCAAGCGTGTGCGTCAGCTCAATAATGGAGAGAGGCCCTACGTGAAGCCCCTCTCGGCCGATGAGGACAAGTGCGACATCGCTCTGCGCGAGATTGCTGATGGCCTCTTGATTGCCGAGGTTGATTTCACTGCAATTGCACGGGCAGAGTTAGCACATTCGCGCTGGTCAAACTAGCCATCTCTAGTCGCGTACGTTCCGGATGGCCTCATGAACGCTGATAAAACAAAGCGCAATGGCGGCAACCTAACGGTTAATCGCAAAGCTCACCATGATTATACGGTGCTCGAGAAAGTTGAAGCCGGAATCGAGCTGGTGGGCACTGAGGTTAAGGTTGTACGCAATGGTGAGGCTGGGTTGATCGGTGCCTATGCACAGGTGAAGAATGGTGAACTTTTTCTAAATCAAGTTCGCATTCCACCCTATGTATTTGGCAACCGGT
Source organism: uncultured Lentisphaeraceae bacterium (assembly GCA_964610015.1). Lineage (GTDB taxonomy): Bacteria > Verrucomicrobiota > Kiritimatiellia > RFP12 > UBA1067 > CAZSUM01. Next base: position 5,539 of record CAZSUM010000024.1, on the reverse strand, counting down.
TCAATCATGATGCGCTCCGGACTCGCAGATTACTGATGCACAAAAGAGAGATCCGCAGACTTCAGGCAGCTACAGAACAAAAAGGACTCTCCCTGATTCCTTTGCGTCTGTATCTCACTCCCAAGGGATGTGTCAAAGTCGAGTTGGGCATCTGCCGTGGTAAGGCTCAAGAAGATAAGCGTGAGACAATCAAACGACGCGATGCTGATTTAGAGGCTCGCCGTGCGATCTCAAAGCATTACAAAGGTTGATTTCTATAACTAGGAGGATAAGTAAATGATGTTACCTGTTGGTTTCTTGGGGATGAATGTTGGCCCCACAGAGTTGCTAGTTGTGCTGGCAATTGTTTTAGTTCTTTTCGGTGGAAAGAAACTCCCCGATCTCGCACGATCCCTTGGACGAAGCCTAGGCGAGTTCAAAAAAGGCAAAGACGAGGGAGAAAAGCTAACAACCGAAAAGGTTAAAGAGATCGTCGACGACATCAAGAGCGAAGAACCGGAAAAGGTCGAATCGCCAAAGTCCTGATTTGATCGTTTGTTGCAGACTGCAAGAAACGTTTACGACTCACCATCATGCGGCTCTCACAGCGCAGGTGGCGTTTCTTGATTTTTTAGTAACACAAAGCAGACGCCCGATTTCAATCGAGCGTCTTTTTTTGTGATCGTGTTATCGTCGTCAATCGAGCATACTTTGTTTTGTAGACATTAAAAAGATGACCAACGTTACAGGAGAAAAAACTCATGAACTATCTGACTTCATTCCTGTGTTGCGCAGTAACGGCAGTTTCAGCAGGTGTGATAAACCCTGAAACAGGACGCTTAGATGCAAATGGGGAAACAATCTGGTATGAAGGGCAGGTGCTACCTCTTGAGGGACGCGCATTTAAGGATACCGCCTCGTACTATGACCGCCTGCCAGCTAGAGCTGAGAAAATCGTGCCCGCCCCAGTCTATGGTTTGAGTCATCACTCAGCGGGTATGGCACTACATTTTGTCACTGAATCAAGCACGCTACGTATTCGATGGGCGGTGCGCAATAGCACGCTTGCAATGAATCACATGCCTGCAAGCGGCGTAAGCGGCGTAGACCTCTATCGAAAAACAACGGAGGGTTGGCAGTACGTTAAGACCGGTGTCCCTCATGGGATAACCAACGAGGTCTCGGCATCAATAGCGGGTGGGTCAGAATGCTTGGTTTATCTGCCGCTCTACAATGGCACGTCGTTCGTGGAAATCGGCGTTCCAAAAGACAAAACCCTTTCTACCCCTCCGGCAAGGCCAGAGAAAAGAACCAAGCCCGTGGTATTCTATGGCACCTCCATTACACAGGGTGGATGCGCTTCTCGTCCGGGTATGGCCTTTACTGCCATTGCGACTCGACAGGCCAATATCCCACTCGTGAACTTAGGTTTTTCAGGTAATGGCAAAATGGAAGTCGAGTTGTGTGACTTAATCTCTGAAATCGATGCGTCAATCTATGTACTCGACTGCCTCTGGAATATGAATCGTACGTTACTGGAGGAACGCACCGAACCATTTATTCGTGCCTTGCAAAAGAAACGCCCCAACACCCCGATTCTATTAGCAGAAGACTGCTCTGTGTTTGCAAAATCCCCTACCGCCAAGGCCCTCATTCTGCGCGGTATTTATGACAAACTGAAGGCTGAGGACGCCTCACTCTGGAAACATCTTCACTATCTGGAAGCCAAAGAAATGTTAGGGCACGACGGTGAAGGAACGGTCGATGGATGCCATCCAAACGATCTGGGCATGAAGCGACAGGGAGATGTCTTTGCCGTTGCGCTAGAACGCATCTTAGGTCAGTAAAAAACACTTAGGGGTTTTGTATCCTAAAAGCTGACTGCTTAAATCTTCTACTCGTACATGGTTTTGGCTTACTAGGTTACACGAGACTCGTCAGAGGATGACCGCTTCTGCTATAGTCCTGACATGGTAAGTCTGACGTATACTCTGCGGAGGGCCTTAAGGGTTCTTACCACAACTCTCTGTGTACTGGGGGGTGTGCGATGCGTTGTCGGTCGAGACTTTATACCGGTCTGTGCTGAATGGGCGGATGGAACTCGAGAGACTGGCACAACCTGCGTAATTGGCTCCCGCCCCTTGACGCTTGTCCCGCTACAAGAGAAGGTTCAACGTTATTATCCTCTTGCCGACTTAATGATGATCGAACAAATTGTTGAGACAGCAAGTATGGAACGTCCATGGATGTTCAAAGAGTCTGGACGCCCCGAAAAGATTTATGGAGAGCATCGCGCTCCTCTGATCAACTTTCAAACGCGTTTAACCCTCTTAAACGGTTCCGTTGTGACAGGACATGTCATCTCTTTAGCCCTCACCCTAAAAACAACGAATGGCGTACAGAAGCTCTTTCTCAAACGCCAAATCAAGGGAACTCAAGAAGAAACGATCGATACGCTAAACTACCTTTCAACACTTCGATTTCCTCGCAATGTGCGAGACACCGAAACGTCGCTCTGCGGTGTAGTCTCAGGATTTGGAAAGCTCCTTGCCGTCACGGCATTGGATACAACAAGAGAACAAACCCTCACCGCAACAGTGGCGGCAAAGGGTGAGTTTGATTTTGGCCTCGTGCTCGCAGGAAAATATGATCTGTGCATTCTGACGGACTCACATGTTCTCTTAGGACAATCGGATGCCTCCCCCCCCAACACATCAGGTCCGGCATTGCAAAGCGCTGATTTACCAGCCATTAAAAAACGGTTCGCCTTGGCTGACGATTTTTTCAAAGACCGTGTTATCATGACCCTTGAAGGACACCGAGGATTTGCCAAAGCGCTGGTCTACAAACGACGTTCCGAATATCACGATGCCTCTAAATGGACCCCCGGTGGATTCCTTTGGCATCTGGAGATCTGGTGTTGGCATCTGGCCGGAAATGACTGGAAACTTGATCGACGCCACATTCTGATCCGACACAAACAGATGGGTGGAGAACAAAACAGAACGTTACTGGTCTTTCCAGAGTTGGGAGCTGTTAGCCCCGGAAAACCGCTACACATCACCCCTGAGGTTGCGACGCATGAAAGGCACGTTATACGAGAGCTTGACTAAAGCGGCCAGGCATTATCGGTGCAGTCAGGCCCTCCGTCTGCTTTTGCTGACAGGGTGCATCGCGCCGGTTCTGATCGCAGGACTCTGCATCACCGACAACCTGTTCAATCTCTCGGAAGTCACTCGCCGTGTGATCTTCGGGGGAATGATCGGGACGACCTGTATTGGTTTAATACGCCTTTTTTGGATCCTTTTGTTTCGCCCAATTCGATCTGCCCGTGTCGCTGTTTTTCTGGAACAGCAATATGGAATTGATGACAATCGACTCATTAACGCACTTCAGCTCAGTCAAGACCCCAACTTGCCCAACTCAATCAAACAACTCCTCGTTACAACCGCTGAGGAAACCTGCGCGACATTTGATTTTTGGCGAATATGGAAACAGGCCAACCTTCTCTTCACGATCAGCCTCGCTACAGCCGGAGTGCTTCTCTTTCTGGCGTATGCAATTCCCTTTCATGCACATGCCTGGAATGCTCTAACACGATATCTCCAACCACAAACTTCGCGGAGCCCCTTAAACTATACGCAGTTTAAAATAGCTCCGGGGGATTTCACGGTTATTGAAGGAAGTTCCTGCCCTATTTACGCAACGGGTCATCGGCTGAGTCGCCCGGTTACGGGGCTGGAGATACTGATTCAAAGTGATCAAAGCGCATTTCGATATGCCATGAGTCGTGACACCGATGGGTATACGTTTACCTTAAATAACCTCAAACAAAATACCCGTTATGCCATCTGTAACGGCAATGATCAAAGTCGGTGGTATACGGTGCGAGTTCTTCGAAAACCCAACCTAACAGGTCTTACACTTACAGCAACGCCACCTGCATATACCGGCGAAAAAACACTCAAACTCGATCCGCTCAAGCACACAGTTGAAATTCTGGCAGGATCTGTCATTCAGATTCACAGCGGCTTGGCCAAAGAATTGACTTCACACTTTAAAAGGAATGACCGTTTGTCTGACAGCAACGAGCTCACCTTTGCTCTTACAACCAACACCCTGGTTACTCTGAACGTAACCGACAAACAGGGACTGACTTACACCAACCTCTGGCAGTGTACTTTGATCTCTATAAAAGACAAGGTGCCAGAAGTGCGCTTTACCAATCGCGAGTTGAATATTCAAGCAACCTTAGGACAAACCGTTCCGCTTCATTTTGATCTTGCCGATGATTATGGGGTAGGTGTGATGGAAATTTATATCTCCACCGCCACAGGAGATCATGTCTTTAAAACGTTCACCTACACCCATAAAAAACGGACTCGTCAGGAGACCTATGTTTTACCCATCACGAGTCCACCCTTTCATTTAAAGGGTCACTACAAAATCCGGGCACGTGTTTATGACGCGTATCAACCGCCACAGTGCGGAGAGGCCTCTCTTCCTTTTTCACTGCATATCACGGACTCGCGTATTCCCCTCGTACTGGATAATCCTGAAGACCACTTGGTTCAACTCTACACGGGATTGTCTGAGGCGCTTGATCTACAAAAACAGCTCCGTGATTGGGTGGCCACACGTATATCGCACGACCGAAAGGAACGCGTGACAAGCGTTGTGCAAACCAAACAGGAGAACATTCATCATCATCTTAAACAAAGCACATCTCTGTCTATTGATCTCCATCGCCAAGGCCGTCTCAGTCAACGTTTCATGAGCGAACTCATTGACCTCGTTGAACAAGTCGCCAGCCCGCTTCTCAAACAAACGAGCGAGATTGCAACACGTCCAGAAACACAACAACAAACTGCTTTAAACGCTCTTGTGCTCAACCAAGGAGAGCTCATCACCCGACTACAAAAGTTACTAGGTATTCTCGCACACGACAAAGATCAGACTGATCTTGCCGAGGAACGTTTGACTGAAGAAGAGCAGAATCATCTTCAACTCGATCAGCTGGAGTCGTTAAAAAAAGGACTGGAAGCGTTTCAGGAAGATCAGCGAAAAGTGATCGCAACGTTAGAAGCCATTGACAAAAAAGCACCGGAAGACTGGACAGATGCAGAGGAGAAATTACTTGGTGATCTTGCCGCTAAGCAACAGGAGTTCGCTAAGTTTTTCCAGGCAGCGTTCAATGATCTTTCAAAACTGGAAAATCAAGACTTCTCAAATTCAGCCATGGCAGATGAGTTAATTGAAATGATAGAAGAATTACAAAAAGCGGGAGCGGCATTAGAGCAGAAACACATCGAGATTGCCACCGTCAACGAGGAGCTGTTGGGACAACAAGCGGAAAGCATCTCCGCCAATCTGGAGCGATGGCTTGCCGATGCGAAAGACTTCATCAAGTGGACGGGCGAGGAGGGCGGCGTCTTTCCGGATGTTCCCTTGCAAGACCTACCAGATGAACTAACGGATATCATTGGCGAACTGATCGATGATGTGGCTGATATGAGCGATGTCGAGGACTCGTCAGGATCCTCCTTAAGCGCAATGGATG
>CAZSUM010000023.1:0-16945 GCA_964610015.1 uncultured Lentisphaeraceae bacterium | reverse complement strand
GGAGCGCGGCCCGCTGGTCTTCTGTGCCGAGGCCATCGACAACGCTGGCCACGCGCTCAACCTCGCCGTGCCCGCCAACGCAACCTTCACCGAAAGCACGGTCTCTTTTCTCGGCCATACGTTCGTCGCCCTCAAAGCCCCAGCACAAAGCGTCACAGCCGACCTTCTCGGAAAACGCGCGACGCAGCCCGTTACCGCAACGCTTATTCCCTACTTCGCATGGTGTCACCGCGGCGCGGGCGAGATGCAGGTCTGGCTCCCGACCTCTCCCGAAAACGCGCAACCCGCATCGATTGTTGAAGCCACCGCCTCGCACTGCTGGAAAGCCGATTCCCTCGCTGCTATCAGCGATGGTGTGTTGCCCAAGGATTCCGGCGACCACGACGTGAAACGCATGACCTGGTGGCCGGATAAAGGCACGTCCGAATGGCTCCAGTACACGCTGACCACCCCCGCGACGATCAAGGGATGTTCCGTCTACTGGTTCGACGACACAGGCAAAGGGGCCTGCTGCATTCCCGCCTCGTGGAAGATTCAAATTCAAGACGCAGGAGGTACCTGGTCGGACGTGCCCGCCGCCTATCCGGTCGCGAAAGACAAGCTGTGCGAAGCCGTCTTCGCAACCCCCGTGACGGCGCATGCCGTGCGCCTCGCCGTCCAGCTCCAACCCAACGTCTCCGGCGGCGTCCTTGAGTGGAAGATTCTCGCAAACTGATTGCTTTTCAAGGAGATTGGAAAGACCGTCACAATCAGTTACTATGCAAGACATGAAAAAGGAAACGTCAGAAGCGTGTTGTGAACGTCCGCCGTGGATTCGCGTGCGGGTAGGTCAGAATCAGATGTTTCAGGACACGCGTGCCCGATTGCGTGCGTATGGGTTGCACACGGTGTGCGAAGAGGCCTTCTGTCCGAATTTGGGGCGTTGTTGGGCGCATGGACGTGCGACGATCATGATTCTGGGTGATCGGTGTACCCGTGGGTGTCGGTTTTGTAATGTGGATAAACGGGCGGTTTTGGCGCCGGAGCTGGACGAACCCAAACGTGTGGCTGCTGCAGTGAAAGAGACGGCGTTAAAGGAAGTGGTGATCACATCGGTGACGCGTGATGACCTAGCGGATGGGGGTGCAACGCTCTGGGCTGAGACAATTCGCGCGATTCACCAAGCGGTTCCGGGTATTCTGGTCGAGGTGCTGGTTCCTGATTTTGCGGGCGATGCGGCTGCCTTGGATTGCGTCTTGCAGACGCACCCCGAGGTATTCGGACATAATCTTGAAACCGTACCGCGTCTCTATCCTGAGGCGAGACCCGAGGCGAGCTACGCGCGTTCACTTGCGGTCTTGCGTCAAGCCTCAGCAGCTGGGGCCATCACCAAGACCAGTCTGATGTTGGGCTTGGGCGAGACCTTTGAGGAGGTTGTTCAGGTTTTGCGTGAGGCGCGTGAGGTGGGGTGCCACATTTTCTATGCAGGTCAATATTTACAACCGAGTACACGCCATTTGCCTGTCGCGCACTATGTAACACCTGAGACGTTTGATCAAATCCGTTCAGAAGCTGAAGCGCTTGGGTTTGGGTTTGTATCCAGCGCGCCTTTAGTGCGCAGTTCCTACCACGAAGAGGGTCAGACGCAGTTTGTTCGAGAGACCCTGGCTCGGCTTACGGGTGGACGTACGAACGATCCCAATCCTTCATAACCGGATCGAATCCCAGTGCTGCAATGGCGGCGGCCACTTCTTTCAGGGGGCGCTGGTCTGCGACTTCAAACTGCGCTTCTGCTGGGGTAGATTCCGTGTAACCGCCAGGAGTGGTTTTGGCACCTGCGGACATCTTGGTCACTGCCAGTTGCACTAGCTTTTCGCGGAAGCCGGGTAGTTCACGCGTTGAAAGCGTCATGGTCACATCCGGTAGTTGTGTACGGAGTGCACACATGAGATGAATCAAATCGCGATCGCTGACAGGGAAGGCGGCTTGATCACTGCCATGGGCTGGACGCATGCGAGGGAAGGAGATTGCGATGGAGGCGCGCCAGTAGCGTCGCTGAAGATAGTTGGCATGCAGGGCGAGGTAGAAGGTTTCCTCCCGCCAGTCGTTGATTCCCAGAAGCGAGCCGAGTCCAATAAACGTGAGCCCCGCCTGTGCGGCTCGCTCAAAGGTGTCGATCCGGTTGTTAAAATCACTTTTCGGTCCACTGGGGTGGTAGTCGGCATACACCGTGGGGTTATAGGTTTCCTGAAACATGGTCATACCGTCAACGCCGGCGGCGACAAGCTGTTGATACTCTTCAAGCGAGAGCGCGTAGATCTCGATATTGATAGAGCCAAAACGGTGGCGGATACGTCGCGTCAATTCTGCAAAGTAGGCGGGAGGTGTGTTTTTGAGGTCTTCGCCAGAAACCAGCAGAATATGACTAAAGCCTTGTTCCGCGAGACACGTTGCTTCGGCGGTAGCCTCCTCCAGAGTTAAGGCGCGGCGGATGGTATCGGAGGTATTGCGATTGAACCCGCAGTAGCGACACCCGTTACAGCAGAAATTAGAGACATAGAGCGGTGCAAAAAATTGAACCGCACGGCCAAAACGCTGTCTGGTCAAGTGAGCGGAACGTTGTGCGATGGTTTCGAGAAACGGCTCTGCAGCAGGAGAAATGAGGGCGGCAAGATTTTCAGGGGAGTATTGTTCTGTTGTGTTGAGGGCTGCTTCGACGTGAGCGGGTGACCGTGAAGCAAGGAGGGTATGGACACGTTCAGGTGGCCATTCAATAAGCAGATCTTTAAAGTGAGTAGGATTTAACATAGGTCAAAAAGGTACGCGCAAAGGTGTACGGGTTATTGGGGTTGTTGTGAATCAGACTTTTTCTCGAAGCGGACACAAAGATCTGTGGCTTCTGTTGGGCGGTTGGTTAGACCGCACCGCTGCGTGAATGGGTTGATGACAAAATGACGACACCAGCCACAACTGTGCTGTCGTTCATCTTCACTGAAAATGGCGGGGCGTTTAGGCTGATCCAGCTCTGAAAAAACACGTGGCCGCGAATCGCACGTTACAAAAGGGGTCTCTTGCTCAGAGGCGTAGCGCGCACCACATTCTGTGCAAAGATACGCTTCGCCAATTTTTTTAAACCCCTCATAGATTGGCTCAGCACGTGCCAGTGTGACGTGGCCGCAAGTCGTACATTGAATTTCTATGGCGTGTTTATTCATCGTGATTTGGCGAGCTGAGCGCTCTTATGAGTGCTAAGGAATGGGCAGGATTGTAACGAGGCGGGGTGGGAATGCAAAAGAAAAATAGGGTTGAAAGGATGGACGGAACAAAAAATAGTTTTCACTTTTTTGCAAACTGTTCTTGCAATTTCTAAAACACAAGCTAAATTGAAATCAAAACAATACTGTTGGAGTATCTATTTGTAATACATCACGTATTGTTTAATAGAGTCACGTTAACGAAAGGATGACGCAATGGCCACAAAGAAAGCAGCTCCTGCAAAGAAAGCGGCTCCTGCTAAGAAGGCGGCTCCTGCTAAGAAGGCTGCACCTGCAAAGAAGGTTGCACCTGCAAAGAAAGCGGCTCCCGCTAAGAAAGCGGCACCTGCTAAGAAGGCTGCACCTGCAAAGAAGGTAGCACCCAAAAAAGCGGTGGTGAAGAAAGTAGTCGTGAAGAAGGCAGCACCTGCAAAGAAGGCGGCTCCTGCTAAGAAGGTAGCGCCTGCAAAGAAGGCGGCTCCCAAGAAAGCGCCTGCGAAGAAGGCAGCCAAGAAGTAAAGGCGACTCAGAAAGAAATAACACTCCCGTGGCAGTTGCTACGGGAGTGTTTTTTTTTGCAAGGGCAGAAACTGTTTAAATATCCTGATAGAGGACGTGCTTATCGCCTTTGGTGATTGCACCGATGACGACGGGTGCCTGGCGGTGTGTCTTGAGTATGCGCAGAGTTGCTGTCAGGTCTTTGCGACGCACGATGACGATATAACCGATCCCCATATTAAAGACGCGATACATCTCATCATGATCGACTTTCCCTTGCCGCTCAATAAAGGTGAATACGGTGGGGGGTGTCCAACTGTTACGATTGATGACGGCATTGCAGGTGGGTGGCAGGACGCGAGGAATATTGTCGATAAACCCTCCGCCCGTGATATGAGCCATGCCGCGGATGGGCACCTTTTCTAGGAGCGCATTAATGGGTTTGAGGAAGCTTCGGTGCGTTGCCAACAACGTATCGCTGACTGTGAGGCGGGTTCCGGGTATGAAATCTTGCGGCGTTAGACCGCACTGATCCATGATCACTTTGCGCGCCAGAGAGAAACCATTGGTTTGCAATCCGCCGGAGGGCAACCCGATGATCACGTCACCAGCACGGATGCCGCTACCGGTAATCACCTTTTTGCGTTCAACCGTTCCGACAATCGTTCCCACGAGATCATATTCGCCCAAAGGGTAGAGTCCCGGCATTTCAGCTGTTTCACCGCCCAATAAGGCACACCCATTTTCTTTACAGGCCTTGCACAACCCGGAAACCACATCTTTAAAGATATTCATATCGAAGCGGGCTGTGCCGATATAATCGAGAAAGAAGAGGGGTTGGGCCCCTTGGACGAGAATGTCATTGACGCAGTGGTTGACCAAGTCTTGTCCGACCGTGTCATGTTTCTTGGCTAAAGCGGCCACTTTTAGCTTGGTGCCGACGCCATCTGTACTGGCAACTAAAAGGGAGTCTTTGCCGGGAGAGTGAAATAAGCCTCCAAAACTTCCAATGCCACCGACAACGCCTTTGGTGACGGTACCTTTCACCATCTTCTTGATCACTTCGATGCCAGACATTTTGGAATCAATGTCGACACCCGCCTGAGCGTAGGCTGACATTTTATGAGATGGAGCAGACTGTTGAGTCATCCGGAATCCTCCACAAAATAAGTTGTGAGAGTTCAAAAAACGAGGTAAATTAACATCTTAGGAGTTTAAGTTCCAGTCTAAAAGGTGGTGGGGTGATTTTTTTGTTCCTTAATAGAGGGATATCCACGCAGAAAAAAGGGCAGAGAGCTTGAACGCAGGGTTCAGGTGCGTTCAAGTGACCTCTGCCCCTTGAGGCTCTTATGTGCGTTGGTAGGCTTTTAGGTAAAGATCCTTGATTTCGCGGATCAGCGGATAGCGCGGATTGGCACCCGTGCATTGATCATCGAACGCATCTTCCGCCAAAGTCTCGAGCTTGGCTTTAAAGAACTGTTCTGGCACACCGGCCTCAGCGATGGAGGCGGGAATATCCAGTTTTGCCTTCAGGGTGTCGATGGCTTGGATCAAGCGTTCGACCTTTTCATCCTCTGTTTGTCCTCCTAGTTGCAGATAGTCTGCAATACGTGCGTAGCGACTTTTGGCTGTTGGGTAGGTGTATTGTGGGAAGGCCGTCTGTTTGAGCGGGATGTCGGTTGCGTTGTAGCGGATGACATCGGTGATCAACAGGGCATTCGCCAAACCATGTGGCAGGTTGAAAGCCGCACCTAGTTTATGTGCCATGGAGTGACAGATACCGAGGAAGGCGTTGGCAAAGGCCATCCCCGCCATCGTGGCCGCATAGTGGACCTTTTCGCGTGCCTTCATGTCCGTCGCACCGTGATTGTAGCTGTCGGGTAGGTACTTGAACAGGATGCGGATGGACTCTAGGGCCATGCTGTTGGTGAACTCTGTGGAGAGCACGGAGACCATCGCTTCCAAGGCGTGGACCATCGCGTCGATGCCGCCATGGGCGGTTAGGCGTTTGGGCATACTGATGACCAATTCGGGGTCCACGATCGCCATGTCCGGCGTTAGCGCATAGTCGGCAATCGGGTACTTCTTGCCCGTCGCGTCGTCGGTGACGACCGCAAAAGGCGTAACCTCCGAGCCGGTTCCGGATGTGGTGGGAATCGTTACGAGTTGTGCCTTCTTGCCGAGGTGTGGAAAGGCGTAGATGCGCTTTTGGATATCCATGAACCGCATCGACATCTCCTCGAACTTGGCTTCTGGGTTCTCATACATCAACCACATCATTTTTGCGGCATCCATAGGGGAGCCGCCGCCAAGTGCGATGATAACGTCGGGTTTGAAAACGTTGCAGAGGTCGAGTCCCTTGCGGATGGTTGTCAGATCGGGGTCGGGATTGACCTCGAAGAAGACCTCGTACTCCATTTTCATCTCTTCCAGCACTTGCGTGACTTTGTCCGCGTAGCCGAGATCGTAGAGGGGTTTGTCCGTGACCACGATCGCGCGTTTGCGGTCACTCAGCTCTTTCAGAGCGAGAGAGAGACAGCCGTATTTCATGTAGATCTTCGGCGGGACTTTGAACCAAAGCATGTTTTCGCGGCGTTCCGCGATGTTCTTGATGTTCATAAGGTGTCTGACTCCGACGTTCTCACTGATGGAGTTGCCGCCCCAGCTTCCGCATCCGAGGGTGAGAGAGGGTTCCAGTTTGAAGTTGTAAATATCGCCGATGGCACCTTGAGAACTGGGCATGTTGACCAGTACGCGGCCCGTTTTCATCGCGGCCCCGTAGGCTCTGATGCGGTCGGTGTTGTGCATATCGGTATAGAGTGCGGACGTGTGTCCGATACCCCCGTATTCGACGAGCGCCTTGGCTTTGGCTATGGCGTCAGTAAAATCCTTGGCGCGGTAGAGTGCCAACACAGGAGAGAGTTTCTCGCGGGCAAAAGGTTCGGAGTCGTCGATGGCTTCGGCCTCTCCGATCAAGACTTTGACATCCTGGCCCAGTTCAACGCCTGCCATGGCGGCGATCTTGGCGGCGGGTTGACCGACGATAGCTGCGTTAATGCGGCCCTCTTTGACGATGATCGCGCCGACCTTTTTTTTCTGGGCGGGTGTGAGGATATGCGCGCCACGGGCGATGAACTCGGCTTTGACCGCCTCGTAGGCCTCGTTGACCACGACGACAGATTGTTCGGATGCGCAGATCACCCCGTTGTCGAAGGTTTTGGACATCAGGATGGAGCTGACAGCCATGCGCAGTTCGGCGGTTTCGTCGATGACGGCAGGGGTGTTGCCTGCGCCTACGCCGAGCGCCGGCTTGCCGGAGCTGTAAGCGGCCTTCACCATGCCTGGCCCGCCTGTGGCAAGAATCAAGCTGATATCGGGGTGATGCATGAGGGCATTGGAAATTTCCACGGTGGGCTCTTCTATGCAAGCGATAATGCCTGCTGGAGCTCCAGCGGCGATGGCGGCGTCGGCAACCACGCGGGCGGCGGCAGAGGTGCTTTTTTTGGCACGCGGGTGGGGAGAGAAGATGATGCCATTACGGGTCTTGAGGGCAATGAGGCTCTTGAAGATCGCGGTGGAGGTTGGGTTGGTTGTTGGCACGATGCCAGCGATGATGCCAATCGGTTCTGCGATTCGGTGTAGACCGAAGGAAGGATCGTAGCTTAGTTCGCCGCAGGTCTTCTCGTCTTTGTACTTGTGGTAAATGTACTCAGAAGCGAAGTGGTTTTTAATCACCTTGTCTTCGACGATACCCATGCCGGTTTCCGCTACCGCCATTTTAGCGAGGCGGATACGATCCGCGTTGGCCGCGAGGGCGGCAGCGCGGAAGATTTTATCCACCTGCTCTTGTGTGTAAGTGGCGTACACCGCTTGCGCGGCTTTCACCTGTCTGATCAGCTCTTCGAGCGGCTCCATAGGGGTCGCTGCGACGATGGGTTTTACCTTTTCTTTTGCTTTCATCATTCACCTCTTATCGTTATCGCGTTTGCGTTGAGACGCCAGTGGTCTCAAAACGATGCTTCATTATCGATATCATAATATCGAATGTCAAGCGGGTTTTTAAAAGATAAAAAAGGGGGCACAATGAGGCGGTTCTAGAGAGGCACACAAACCGCAAAAGACGCATGCCCGCTTACTTATTTGCGGGGGATGCTGGCGGATTGACAGCGAGGCGAATGGCGAGAAAGTTGTTTGAAAAAACAATCGTGTCAGAGAAAAAATTAACCTGCCATTCGCTTTCTTCCAGCTTTCGGAATTCAAGATCGAGTCCCAGCGGCGCGCCTCGTTTGATGGCTAGGGTTCCGAATAGGCGATGACTTGGCGCATCGGTGAGGGCCGCCACTTCACGGCGTCGGTCAACGGTGAACCACTGGTAGCGGTTGGCGATTTTGTGGGGGAGCTCGATATAGTACCGAGTGGGCATGGCCAACGGGCGGTAGAGTTTGGCATCTGTGGCCCATGTCCCTTGGTAGCTATAGGAGAGGTGGGGAAACTCAGTACGGATTAATGGGGGTTGATACCAGATGACAGAACCGATGATAATGGCACTAGCCGCCAGAATGACTTTAATCAAGTCGGGGAGAAGCCGTCGCCAGCGAGGCTTCGGTTTTGACGTTAACAGCGTTTGTACTCTTTTTAAAAACCCCATATGAATGATTAGTTATAAACGGTTGCACCGCTTCAGGAAAGCGAATTTTTAGAGTGCATGGCCTTACATTTAATGATAACGAACATGCTTGGCTTTAAATAGTGGACCTTTACGAGTCTTTTTCGGGTACGAGCGTTTTGATGATCCCGATCTGATCCCGCGCGGGTGGGCCGCATCCCTCTTCGGGACGCGGTAGCCTTGACAGAGGTGCCGAGGCGTCCGCGTGGGTGAGCGAAGGGTTAGAGCGCAAGTAACTTGCGGGCTTGTTCGAACACGAGCGTTAGATCGATCTTGTGACGCGCTTGACCCAGGGTCCCGTCAAATGAATGAACTGCGTTTTGCGCCTCAAGGTCATGAATAAAGCGTGCGAACTTGCAGTGTGGATGGGTCAACGTCATCAGAATCTCGACACAGGCCGTGCCCTGTGTGACCGCTTCACTGATCATGCCCGTTGAGTCGGCTGTGACAAAGAGCCGGTCGCAAAGCGAGACAAAGGCTGGGATGGGGTTGAAAGAATCACGACTGAAGAGCAGGCTATAATCAAAGGGGTACGAGGCGATCAACGCTTCAATTTCGGTTGGCGTGCGGCGTGAGGTGGTAACCCAGCGTTCTTGCCCTTCTGTGGCGGTAAAGAAGCGGTCGAGGTTTTGTTTCATCTCGGGCACACGCATTTTGGCATAGGCGTTGGGCCCACCAATGATCAGTGCGCTGGCTGGTTTAGCGGGTGTGTGACGCGCTAAAAAGGCATTGACCCCCTGTTGATAGAAGTCTGCATGGGTTGCTGTCAGATTAACGGGAATCGTGAGTAGATTGGGTAGTGCTGGGGGACGGTCAAAGGCAGGCGCTAAAATGCAATCAACATTGGCTTTGCGATAACCACCCGGATAGAGAATGGCTGCTACGGGAATCCCGCGACGTCGCGCAGCAATCTTTCCAGGATAAAAGGCGGTAGATCCGGTGCAGACAACCGCAGCGTAATAGCCGTCCGTGGATTCAATGGTGAAGGGAAAGTCGCAAACCAACCCCAACCGGTCGAGGAGATATGAGAGTGCTTTATGAAAACGGGTGCGGTAAGAGGTGCGCACGCAATCACTGTCATATCCGAGGGCGGCACAAAACGCTTTGGACTGATTTTCGTGTCCCGCCTTGCCGTCTGTTACGATCAAAATTTTTTTATTCATGCACCTTCCGGATTATCGGATCAATGAACGCCACTCGATCAGTTCGCGTCGCCGCTGTGCGACCCAAGCCTCTACGTCAGTACTTTCGGGTAGGGTATTGGTCACGCGAGGTGTTCCGCAGCTCTGACAACAGGCACCCGGTGTGATCGCAGAGCCACACGTTGGGCAACACCATTCTAGCACCTCGCCACACGCGGCGCAGCGTGTGCCACGGTGTCCTGGTTGCGGTTGCGGCCAAAAAAGGAGTTCGCCATCAACAGTATAAGGGATGTTGGAGGGGCACAGGGCACTGGGACAGTACGCAACGTGTGCCAGCGGCTGAATGCTTTGCGATACCGCCACAGGTTCGGAAGGTAAAGAAACTTCCAGTAAGGCCGCAATTTTAGCGACCGTCTCTAGCGAGAGTTTCTCCGGTTGCCCGGACTCCAACATGCTGATCGCCGATTGCTTGCACGCGACCGCCTCTGCCAAAGCGCTTTGGGTCATGCCTTTTTCCCGACGCGCACGCGCCAGTTGTCGGCAAATTGATATAGAAAGCTGTGCCATGGGTTGAATGAAAGCTGTTGATAAAAAGGTGTGTCTAGTATGCGCTCAAAACGGCTATTGTCGCAAGGAGAAGATATCAACAAGAGGTTATAACATGTAACCGACTGCTAATCAATAAGTTGTGGCTTATTAACAGAGTTGTTATAACCTGTTTATAACCTTTTGTTGATTTTTTTATAAGGGTGTTCATAACCTTTCGCTGATAGACTGATCACGCTTTGTGGAAAACGTGATAGGCCGCTGGGAGGACCAGCAGATTAAGTAGCGTAGCGCTGATGAGTCCACCGAATTGCACAATAGCCAATGGGGCCAAGAGTTCGCCGCCGGGTTTATCGTACGCGAGTACGATAGGTAGCAGTCCGAGAATCGTGGTTAGCGAGGTCATCAGAATAGGGACCATCCGTTCACGAGAGCCGATTAGGATGGCTTCGTGGACGCTGAGACCTTGTGTTTGAAGGTCGTGGTAGCGGTTGAGGAGTAGCAGGCCATTACGAATCACAAAACCAGTGACGGTTACAAATCCAACCAATGCGGCGACCGAAAGAATGGGAGCCACATAGGGTCCGTTACTCAGCAGGGCGCGTGTGTTGGCAATCAGAGGGACGCGATTGGTGAGATACAGTGCGATGATACCGCCAATGAGGCAGAGCGGTAGATTCACCATCACCAGTAAAGCGGCTTTTACCGTGCGTAGCGCGATGGTTAGGACTGTCAAAATGGTTAACAGAAGTCCCAGGCCCAGCCAGAACAGGCGGTTGGCTGCTGATTGTTGGGCTTCATAACTTCCCCCGTAGCTAACATCGCATCCAAGACGGTGAACCGCAGGGGTAACATGCTGACGCAGAGCAGCGACAAGGTCGCCTGCATTTGAACCTGGGGCAACGTTACAGGTGATCAACGCTTTGCGTCGCGTGTTATCGCGAACAATCAGGTTGGAGGCCTCTTCACGAAAGATATCTGCGACTTCGTCCAAGCGGAGTTGTGCGCCAGTTGGCGTTTTCAGTCGTACGGCTGCGACGTCGTCGATATCATTGCGTTCGGCTTCGCGCAGGCGCACGACAATGTCCCAGCGTGTCTGACCTTGGACGACTTGGGCGGCTGTGCTCCCATCAATGGCTGCTGCGACTTGTTCCCCCGCATCGCGCAGGGTCAAGCCCGCCCGTGTTAGATCATCGAGGCGGTATTGAATACGTAAGGTGTCAACGAGGATTTCGCGGTTTGCACGTGCGTCGGCCACTTGCGGGAGCTTAGCCAGAATCTCTCGGACCTCGCCAGCGGCCTGTCGCAAAACAGCCAGATCGTCACCAAACACGTTGATTGCCAATTCAGCCTCTGTTCCTGAAAGAACCGAACTGATACGGTGTGCGATGGGATACCCGATCATGGTGGCGACACCTGGAATCTGATGGATGATGCGGGTGATCTCTTGACGAAGGCGCTGGGCGTCGGCGTGCATATCAATGCGCACCAACAGTTCGGAGGCACTCACCGGTTCTGCGTGTTCATCACGCTCCGCACGACCCGTGCGGCGTGTGACCTGCAGGACGCCTTCGATTTGGCGGATGGCAGCCATGGCCCCGCGTGTCACGCGTTCAGTTTCCTCTAACGAGGTTCCGGGTGCGGTGTTCACAAATACGGTGTAACAATCTTCATGAAAAGGCGGCAGAAAACTGGTGCCGTAGGTTGATCCCAGCCATAGCGTGGCCGCAGTGATGACGGCCATGACCAGACACACCAGTCGTGCATGCTGGACACAGAACTTGAGCAACGGCGTGTAGCAGGTGGTGAGCACTCGGACGGTTATGCTTTCCCGTGGTGTTGCCTCGGCCTCTTGCGATTGTTCACCACGCCGTGTGCTGAAGAGGAGCAGACAAAGCACGGGTGTAATGGTGATGGCAACGATTAGCGATGAAACAAAGACGAGCAAATAGGCCAACCCCAATGGTTTGAAGAACTGGCCTTCCAATCCTGAAAGCAACAGTAAAGGCAGGAACACGAGTAGAATGATGAAGGTCGAAAAGGTTACCGAGTGCAGGATTTCATGGCCTGATGCGATCAACACGGCGGTCTTACTCTGTTTGGTAGCGGCTGGCAGACAGGCATTCGCGCGTAACTTGCGCCATGCGTTTTCAACAAAGATAATGGAGTTATCCACCACATCACCCACCGCAACCGCGATGCCCCCGAGGGTCATGATATTAATCCCCAACCCAAATTTGGGAAACCAGAGTAATCCAGCCGCCAGCGAGAGAGGCATGGCCAGTAGGGTGATCAAGGTGGTTCGAACACGCAACAGGGTGAGTCCCAAAACCAGCAGGACAATGAGTGCCGCGTTACGGACAATTCGACTGCCATTATCAATCGACAGGCGAATGAAATCTGCTTGTCGATAGGCCTCACGGTGAATTTTGACGCCAGCCGGAAGGCTGGCAACTTCGTAAGCATCTAGGAGCTGATCAATACGCTGTGTCAACGCCAACGTGTTGCCTCCCGGCGCTTTTTGCACTGAGATCACAACCGCCTCTTGGTTGTTGAAGGCGGCTGAGCCACGACGTGGGGCACCCCCTAACTGCACATCCGCAACCTCTTCGAGCCGCAGAGGTGTGTTATGGGGCGTGGGCACATGAACACGTCGCAACGCTTCGACAGACGACACGCGCGCGGTTTGGCGCAGGGGGATTTCCTGCCCCGCGACATGTGGCAGGTAACCGGCACTGGTCAGTGAATAAGCGTCACGTGCAGCTTCTGTCACATCTTTGATCGTTAATCCATAAACATCGAGTTGGTTTTGCGAGACATTCACTTGAAACTCTGGCAGGTGACCACCCATGACCACCACTTGACCAATTCCGGGGATAGCCATCAAGCGCGACCGCAAATCGTATTCCGCCAACTCTCTTAAGCGCAGAAGGGAAACATCCTTTGTTTCAGCGGTCAAAGCCAGAAGCATAATCTCGCCTGTGACCGAAACAATGGGGGTGATTTCCGGTTCGATTGCCTCAGGGAGCAAGGGGCGCACAGCAGCCAAACGTTCCGAGACCAGTTGTCGCGCAAGATAGATGTCCATGTCCCAATCAAAATCGATCCAGACAAAAGAAAGACCACCGCCAGAGGAGGATCGGACGATCTTGACTCCTGGCAAGCCGTTCATCGTGGATTCGATCGGAATGGTAACAAACTGTTCAACCTCCTCCGCAGTTAACCCGCCCGCTTCGGTCTGCAAGACGACACGTGGGACTTTCAGTTCGGGGAAAACATCCACCGGCAACTTTCGTGCAGTTAGCACGGCTGCGATTGACACACACAGGGTAACAATCACAACACTCCAAGGATTGTTTAGACAACCGGCAAGAACTCGTTTTAACATCGCTACTCCTATCTGGGCAGGGTTGAGCCCCTTGCCCATCGCTTAATGTGCACCGTCGTGAAATAGACCATCCGCGTGAAAGTGACCGGCCGTTCGGCGAGGCGTTTCCGTGGCGGGAAGTGCTAGTTTGAGTTCATGTGCGCCATCTAATACCACCGCACTGCCGACCTCAATCCCGGAGACCTCAATCCACTCTCCTGCACGGGTTCCAGTGGTGACCTCACAAGCAAAGAGGCGGTTGGGATCATCCGGATCACGCACAAAAACGAGACGTTTCAATCCGTCAGTGACAAGGCACCCAACAGGGAGCACAATCGGGTCGGAATCACTTTTTAGGACTGTGACACTCAGAATACCTGGACGTCCGGACGCAGCCCAAACGGGAAGTGTTGGGTGGGAATCGGCTTGCGACTCCTGTGGAATCAGATAAAGCGGATGACGTCGCGTCACGGGATCGCCACGTACCCCTAGTTTGATGACACCTGCTAACTCGCTCGATGGTTCACCCATACCTCTGGTCGGTCCGACAACGCCTGATTGTCCATCACGCACGAGGTCCATCTCTGAAGGCAAGCCTTCAGCTTTGAACCATAGGCGCTTCTCGCGTGTGACTGAGAGCACCGCATCGCCCGGATTAACCCATGCGCCAGAGGAGACGGAGAGTTGCTCAACACATCCCGAAGTCAATGCGTCAAATCGCAAGACACCGTTTTCTTCACGGCACAAAGTGCGGAGGGCCTTGCTGGTTGATTCAGCGTTACGTTCTGCACAGAGGGCGCGCAACAGCTCGGCTTCTTTTACGACAAGCGTCATTTCCAGTTCGGCATTCTTGCTACCCGCTATCTGAAGAGCGGTTAGTCGTTTGCGCAAGGCCTCGCACTCAGAGCGTACGACGGCTACTTCGGCCTGTGCCATCTGTGCTGCTCCTGCCTGCTGGAGCCACTCTGGCGCGTGCAACGTAAACAACAGCGTTCCCGGTTTGACCTGTTGCAGGGGTTGCACGTGAAGTTCGATTTGTCCTGCCAGTGGAACACTGTATTGGCGCTGGGCATCGGGCAGGAGTTCAAAACAACCAGGGAATCGACGTGTGGCCTGTAGTGAGCGTTGCTCGGCTATCACAAAGCTGATACCCAGTAAGTGTTGCGCAGGTTCTGGCACATCAAGGACAGAACGCGCAGAGGTCGTCTTTGTTGCTTGGTCATGGGTACACGTTTCGCCATGCGCATGCTCCAGTTCAACGGGAGCTTTTGTTTGTGCTGTAGCGGTATCTGCATGAGTACACGTTTCGTTATGCGCATGCTCCAATTCGACGGGGGCTTTGGTTTGTGCTGTAGCGGTATCTGTATGGGAACACGTTTCGCCATGCGCATGCTCCAGTTCAACGGGTTCTTGGGCAAACGTAAAGATCGCCACAAAGCTCATGGCAACAGTCAAACACGGTGTTATCAAATGGTTTCTTTTCATGGGTTATTCTTTCTCATCAGAAGCAGGTTGTGCGTTGGCCTTCGTGACGCTATTTTCAGGGTTTAGTAGGCTGGCGCGGATCAGAATATCAGCCTCGGCTTGTTCGGCTTCACGTAACGATCGTTGCGTTTGGTAACAGACGGTTTCCGCGGACATTAAGGTCAGGAGGTCGAGTTCGCCTTCACGGAAAAGGCGTGTGGTATGGGCGACCGTTTTTTGTGCGGTTGGTAACGCCTGATCTTTAAGGTGTTGTGTTGTTTGATGTGCGGTATGCCATGCGGCTTGGGTCTCGTGTAAATTCGCAACCAAGGTGCGCCATGTTTCAAGGGCTTCAAGACGCGCATGTGCGCGCCGACCCTCAGCCTCGGCAAGGCCTTGGCGGTTACGATTCCAGAGTGGCAGGCGTATCCCCAGTCCGAGACCAAGTCGGTTCTCACCCTCCTCGTTTCCATAGAGCGGACCGAGTTCGAGATCAGGATATTGGCGCCGGATCTCAGCCAGCAGAGCGCTCTCGCTAACAGCCAGTTGTGCCAGACTTGCTTGCACGCGAGGATGGCGCGTGAGGCTGATATCATCTGGCCATACGATCGCGGGCTGAGACAGTAAGGTCTCTGGGGAGATTTTGATCGGAACGGTTGGGTGTAGACCCAGCAATCGGCGTAACGCATACTGACGTTTCTCCGCTTCGGAGATGCTGTCAGATAGGGCACGTTCGTGTGAAAGCCGCTGAATAACAAAGGTGTCGATCACGTCGCGAGGGTACTCTCCAATGGCAACCAATGTTCGAAGCTGTTGTTCGTGAGCATTCAGTTGTTTCATCTCATGGCGCATGGCTGCAACATGACGCAACTCAATGACGCAGGCATTCCAGAGTTGATCAACCTCTGCTACGAGCTCATATTCAGCGACGGTTACTGACAACTCAGCCGCATGTGCATAGAAGGTAGCAGCCTGTTTTTCAATGCCCGGAATACCCTTTAGCGGCAGGGAGAAGCTCACCCCGGCACCGCTGATCCAAGGATGCGCTCCTCCGCGTAATATGCGTAGCGCATCAAAGTCTAGCGTTGGATCATTCCACCAGCCTGCCGCACGTGCGGCCTGCCGTGCATTCGACTGCGTCAGTCGAACCGCATTGATTTGCGGGTTAAGGATCAACGCGCACTGACGTGCAACCGTTAGGGTTAGATCAATAGCGTTTGTGTTGGCGGGAGTCCACGTTATGGTTTCAATAGCCCAATCAATGGGTGTTGGCGTATAACTTTGGCACCCGCTACAGAGTATGAGCCCCAGAGTGAGTCGTAACAATACCCTCTGGAAGGGTCTTAAAAAAGAGTACATTATGCGTCTCCTTATGTCGGAATCTCAAGATGCGCAACTGACGCGATCGGGGCACAGTGCGCGAAAAGAAACCTCAGGTTGGCGGATCAGCCAACCTAGGCCTATAGACATAAGGAGCGTTTCAGCAGAGGATCTGAGTGGAACGCGCAATGAAGGTGAGTTGCGGATATTGCACATCCGGTGGGCGTTCGCTAAGAAACGGCACCGTGGGTAATGGATAGACCACCTGACACCCTTGCCGTGTTGCCTCTCGGATGAGCAACAGGGCGTTTAACAACTCATGGATGCCGTCGGGTGTCTCACGACCGGGTGCCAGCGTTGCAAGTGCGAGGTGTTCGCAACAGTGGGTATACTCACTTAGGTGCGCATCGGGCAATGACGTGCAGTCGTGACACTCCGCACCGCACGCATCGGGATCCGGTCTACACAAACAGAAGGTCAAGCCCTGAAGTACCGAGAGGGCAAACAGGCAAAAAGCAGTTGCCAGCCGCAACAGGGTTGCGGTGCGTTGTTGCATTTGCTTAAGCTGCTGCTTCCACGACATATCACGAGCATAACACACGGTTGCCTAAGAGCGCAACTGTGTGGTGCGTAGATGCGAAAATTGTAAAGTTAAGGTCAATTGACAAAGTAACTGCGCCACCCCGTGATCGGAGGTGGCGCGTTTAGT
>CAZSUM010000022.1:6926-17061 GCA_964610015.1 uncultured Lentisphaeraceae bacterium | reverse complement strand
GTGGCCTCAGTTGCGGGTGTCTATGCGGTCTCGGCACTGGTTATTCTTGTAAATGGAAGTGTGGCAGGATTACTGGCGCGAGCGGTACGTCCGATAACCGCGCGGATCATGGGTTCACGCGATTGGGTTTGCGATAAGGGCTTTGTCTCTCGCCTGATGCGTTCTGCGGAGAGTTCGCTTCCCTTTGTGCTGGTGTTGTTGGCTTGGTATTGGGGTGGGGTGCGTATGCGTGAGTGGCGGGTACGGGCACACGATCAAGCATCATGGCGGATCGCATTGGTGCAACCAAACTCCCCTTGTATCTTTACGGTGAATGACCATACAGTTTGTGCGCAACGACAACGGTTGTTAGATCAGACACGTTTAGTGGGCGCGGCCAAACCGGATCTCGTGGTGTGGCCTGAGACCGCTGTGATGGGCGCTGTACCGGAAGATCCCGACGCCATGCAAGTCATTCGTGAAGGGGCCGTGCTGGCCTCGGCTCCTTTGCTGACCGGTGCGTTGGAGATTGAACGAGTTGACAAAACAACGCAGGCGCCAGAGGGAATGTTGTTTTACAATGCGGCTTGGCTTTTTTCCTCAACAGGTGAGGCCATGGGGGCCTATCGCAAACAGCATCTGGTCCCCTTTGGTGAGTATATCCCCTTGGACAAGCAGATTCCTGTGTTGCAGCGATTTGCGCCAACAGGTGTGAGTTGTACGGCTGGTTTGAAATCAGGAGTGCTTTATGTGTCGCGTGCCCCGAACGACACGTTGGCCGTGGGACCGTTGATTTGTTTTGAGGATACGGTGGCATCGCTAAGTCGAAGGGCCGTACAGACGGGTGCACGTCTATTGATTTTGATGACAAACGATGCCTGGTTCAACGGATCGATTGAACCCTTACAGCATTTACAGCAGGCGGTTTTTCGTGCGGTTGAGAATGGTGTGCCGTTGGTAAGGGCAGCCAATTCTGGCGTTTCCTGTGCTGTCGATGTGCTGGGGCAGGTTAGGGGTTTAACATCACAAGGTGAGGTTGCCGATTTTGACGGGTTTCTGGTTACGCCGGTTCAGGTTCCATCGCAACCTTTCTTTGCACCTTATGTGCGTTGGGGTGATTGGGTGTTAGCAATTCCGGGAGCTCTGGTTCTGCTTTTGCTGACGCTGGGTGGGTTTATGTCTGATCAATGGCAAAAGAAAAAGGAGCTCAAGTGATGACAGAGGAACAATTGGAGCGCTGTTCTTCAGCGGTGACCCTCTCTGATATGGAAATCTTTGTTTTCCCTGAATTAATGTACAGTCTGGTGTTGGCGAATATCATGTCGCCGCGTCTCTGGTGCTGGCGTGATGACCCTTGGTTCAAGGGAATCCGCAAGATGAAACCCTATCGCCGCATTCTTCGGTTGAAGCAGTACATCATGGATCACTATGTCTTCAATCTGGACTTAGAGACGTGGGGGCTGACCGCGCAGCAACAAGAAATAAAACGTTTCAGCGGCTTTCTGGCGCCAGACGTGATCCGTCAGTCCAATGCGCTCTTTGGCTATGAGGGTGATAGTTACTACTTTGATATCGATATTCGCACACATTTTGGCTTGGATAAATATGGCGATGATGTGATTCCCTATTGGAAGACCGAGACGGTGGAGGCCATGGATGCCTTCTGCTATCGTGAAGGCTATACGACGGGCGCAGGTGAGTGCGTATCGCTGGCAGCCTTGTATGCAGCGGCACTCTATGTGGTAGCGGGCATCCCAATAGAGAAGGTTTTTTTGATGGCAACGCCACTACACTCGCAAAACTTTGTGGAGGTGGACGATGGCGTGCTGATCAATAACCGGCGTTTGGTAACCAAGTCAATGTGGTTTAACGGAACGCAAATTTCAGGACAGGCTCGTCGGGCGCTAGAGAATGAACGCGTGACGATTGTTTCCCACGCAAGTGGTTGGATTCACACGCTTTATCCGCAGGCAACCATCGCACGGGAAGTTTATGATCAGTTTTCAGCTGAATTGCGCCGTTATCTAAAAACCGCGCTAACGCCGGAAATTTTAGGTAATTTCTTGCGGCAGAATCCCCTTTGTCGGCATTGTTTTGTTTTGCGTTGGCCGGTTCGCGGGGTTGATCGTTATCTACCGCTTGAACAGGCGTTTAACTTTGAACAGGAGTGTCCGTATAAGGTGACCGATAGTACACGCGATAAACTGCTGGCCATGATTCCAATGGAAACCTTTTCGGCGTCGTGTTGCCCCTGTGCGATTGTGCTGAATGATATTGAAACCTTTGTGCATGAACGAGAGATTGATTTAGATCAGGCAGACGATTTGCAGGCGTTGCGGGATGCGATTGGTGACCGATGTCTGAGTGCGGCGGATATGGTTTCTCAATTGGCGCGCTTTTGTCACACCGTTCCACGTCTGCCTGCGCCTGAGGTCATTCCGCCGACGCAAGCGCAACCACCGATTGAGCTTGAGGTGGAGATGACACGTGAAGAGGTCATCGCGCGGATCGAAGCACTTCGTTCCGTGAATGTCACGGCGGATATGGCCTTCTATGCGTGGCGAGACCTCACGCGTACGTCCTATGTGCCCTTTGTAAAAGCGGCTCTAGAACGAAATCCTGTAAGCTGTAGTGAAACAAAAAAGTTGTCTATTGAAAACATGATGAAACGCCTCAGTGCATTCCCTGAGATATCGATATACGATGGAGCAGCTCGTTTGGCGCAGCCCGATGAAGTCTGGAATTTCCGCCGTGGGGATGGGCTAGAGAAGGTTTTGCTAATTGCCAATGTTTTGCGGGGAAGAGGCACAGGGGAGATGTCGCTACGAGTTGAAAAGGGCATGGCTACCTTGATCTCAAACAATAAACAGGTTTGCGCCTTTCCCACACGTAAGACACCAGCCGAGACGGTGTGGCATTTTTAGCTGAGAGGGTGCATGTTGGCATGGCTCTTGCATTTTAACCCTTGTGCTTGATGACGAACGAAGAGTCGAGCACCCTACCGCAGTGAAAAAAGCTCATTCTGCGAGTAAGAACGCCAGGATTGGACTAGGACAGTGCTCACGGCTGTATGCCGCAAAGCTTAAGGCCTGTGTACAACAGGATGCGGGTCCGCCACGGGGGGATACGTGGCGGACCTTAAATTTTTAAGCTATCATGTTGCCAACCTTAAATTTTTGTAAATATTAAAAAATCCACTTGCGTTTGCGTCTGTCTCCAGTTAAACTGTCCCTAACTTGTTTATATCAAGAGGAGGTTTGTATGAAGCAGTTAATCGGTTATTTTGCACTTGTTGCGCTGAGTAGTTCCATAGTTTTACGGGCTTCGGCTGATGAATTCGCCGATGCGCCACGGTGGTATGTTAACCCAGGCGTCGGTATGATTATCCCAGAGGGGAATCAGGCAATTGATGATGGGTTGAACTTATCTTTGCGCTTGGGCTATGACCTCACGGAGAGTTGGTCTGTGGAGACTGAGGCGTCTTTTGCTCCTAATATGACGAACAACGAGCGTTGGACGCAGAAAAAGCAGCGCATCTATGGGGTGGGCCTTGACGCGCTCTACCATTTTGATCGCTACAGCCGTTTTGATCCCTTTGTCTCAGCTGGTTGGGCTGTGTATATGGCCGACCGTAATGTGTTTGACGAAGGCGACCGCTCTGACATGACCGGTCCACGTATTGGCGTTGGCGCGATGTATCACCTGACCGATAATCTGTCATTGCGTGCGGATGGTCGTGCGCTGATGTCGGTCGATAAACGGCATGAGATGCAATACATGCTGGATGCAGGTGTGGTCTATCGTTTTGGTGGAGAACGTGGCGAGCAGATCAGTGAAGGGACCGCTGCGGTGGCGTCGTTGCCTAAGGATTCAGACGGGGATGGCCTGACGGATGAAGAAGAGGCCAAACTTGGGACAGATCCTTTTAAAGTCGATACCGATGGTGATGGCTTGACGGATTACGAAGAGGTGAAAGTATACAAGACGGATCCGTTGAATCCGGATTCTGATTTCGATGGCCTCTCAGATGGTGCTGAAGTTAAGAATTACAAGACCAATCCATTAGATCGCGATACCGACAAGGGTGGCGTGGCTGATGGGCACGAAGTCATCGAGGACAAGACCAATCCGCTAGATCCTTCTGACGATCTGATGCTTTTCGAGGTCTACATCCAGTTTGACTACGACACCACGATTATCAAGCCGCAGTTTTTCGGCGACATTGACCATGTGGTCCGCGTTCTGCAACGTAATCAACAGGCAACCGCCGTAATCGAGGGTCATGCGGATCGTCGTACGCGCTCAAGCGCAAAGTACAATCAGGATCTCTCGGAGCGTCGTGCACAGGCGGTGCAGTCATACATGGCTGGTAAAGGCGTGGATAGCAAACGCTTGACGGCTGTTGGATATGGCTTCAATCGGCCCAAGGTGCAACCTGACTTGGTTAACGGCAATCCAGAGAACCGTCGCGTAGAGATCTACATCCGCGGTGCAGGGACCAATGCCGACAAGTCCAAGTACGTGAATCCATAATCAGTGACGCCTGAAAAGGTGTTTTGAACCGTGGGGCGTCGGAAAGAAGTTTCCGACGCTCTCGTTTTTTAGTGATGGGTGCCAGAAGATTTTCTGTTTCAATTCATAAAGAAACTGCGGTTTATCCAGTAGTCTTTTGCTATAATTTCACCCATGAAGATTATTGAGCGCTATGTGTTGCAGAGCTTTTTGGTGGCTTGCTTCTTGGCATGGCTGATCCTTTCGTTTGTTATGACGATCGGTCTTCTGGTGCGGATCACGCAGCTGATGATTGAAGGATTGCCGCCACATGCTGTAGGGCTTTTCATTCTGGTCGGATTTCCTGAGACCATGACGCTCACCGTGCCGCTGGCGTTGTTGGTCAGCGCGTTGTTGGTGTTCAGTCGGCTTTCAGCAGACAGTGAAATTTCCGCCATGCGGGCATGTGGCGTGAACCTGATTCACATTATGAAGTGGCCGCTATTGGTGGGCGTCGTTGCCACCGTGCTGGGCTTTTACATCAACCATGAGGTGGTCACACGCGGCCATGAGGTGCGTCGCAATCTAGGGTCGCTGATCAGTGTGGATGTTGGACTTGATTTGCTTGAATCGGGTCGTTTCATTAACGATTTCCCCGGGCTGACGCTTTGGTTTGCTAAGAAGGATGGTAATTGGATCTCGGACTTGTTGATTTTCGACCATACGCAGGAGGGCCTTACCCGTGAGATTCGAGCTGACAAAGCCCTTGTCTCAACCAATGGCACGGATATTGTTTTAGAAATGTATAAGGTTCGTGTTGATCCGATTGATCCGCAACGACCGGGTGTTGCGTCTGCAGATCGTTTTCGGCATGTGATTCCCGACGCCTTGAAACGGCGCAATTATTCGCGAAAAGAGAAGGATTTTCGCTTCTTTGAATTGCTGGGTGAAATTCGTAAAATTCGTGCGAATCGCATGGGCTTACCCAAACCGACTATTCGTAAGATGTTGAGTATTTACCGCACCGAATTTCATCTGCGGTTTGTCTATGCGTTTGCTTCGATTTGCTTTGTTTTGATTGGTGTGCCACTCGGAATTCGCACACATCGTAAAGAATCAACCGTGGGAATGGCCGTGAGCCTAGGGGTTGCTCTGGCCTATTATCTGTGTGTGATACTTCTTCACTCGCTTGATAAGTATCCTGCGCTTCAACCCTTTGCTTTGCTTTGGCTACCGGTTTTCGCCTGTCTGGCGTTTGCCGCCTATCTCATTTCCAAAAATTTGTAGAGAATAAGAAAAGGAGTAACTGATGGCTACAATTCATCCGACAGCCCTTGTGGATTCCAAAGCCGAACTCGACAGTGATGTTGAGGTCGGTCCTTATGCAACAGTCGGCCCCAATGTTAAACTGGGTGCGGGAACCAAGGTGCAGTCTCACGCCTATGTCGTTGGGCATACTACGATTGGTAAACGTTGCGATATCTTTCCCTTTGCGTGTGTAGGTATGAAAACGCAGGATCTGAAGTATCAAGAGGGCGACATCACCTATGTGGAAGTTGGCGATGAGACCGTCTTGCGCGAGTTTTCAACTGTGCACCTCGGGACACGCCTGGGTGAGGTCACACGCGTGGGAAGTCACTGTCTGATCATGGCGTATTGTCATATCGCACACGGGTGCCAAGTGGGTAATCATGTGATTATGTCAAATGCGGCGACGCTGGCGGGAGAGGTCACGGTGGAAGACTATGTGATCATTGGGGGCTTGTCAGGCGTGCACCAATTCTGTCGTGTGGGTGCCCATGCCATGATCGGAGGAACCACCAAAGTGCGCCAGGACTGCCCACCGTTTATGGTGGTCGAAGCCACCGGTGGCGAAACGCGTGTAATAGGATTGAATGCTGTTGGGTTGCAACGTCACGGGTTTACACGCGAGGTGCGTTCGGCACTCAAAGAAGCCTACAAGCTGATCTATCGCGAGGGACTCAATCGCAGTCAGGCTCTGGAACGGATTCGTTATGAGGTGCCAGAGTTACCTGAGATCAAGCAGTTAGTCGAGTTTTACTCGAACAGTAAACGCGGTGTTCATTGAGTATCAGCGGAAAAAACCCCGTCAGTCAATTCGCCCGTGCGTTGCTTGAGTGTACGCCAAGCATCGAGAAATGGGAGCAAAAACGCATTCTCCGGTTTTTCAAGGTGTTCATCAAGTAGTGCTTTGACGCGTTGTTGCTCGAGGCGATAGTTTGTAAGATCAAGGCATCCTGAGAAGGTGGCCATGCGCAACCAGACCAGATAGGTCGTGAGTGCGTCAAGGCAGTTATAGGAGACGATCTTGCGATGCTGACCACTGTACCACAACCCACAGACATCATCGCCACTGGTGTCCAGTTTCCCAGGAATTCCCGCGAGGGTCGCCAGTTCATTTAATGAGACCGCATAGGTTTTCCCAAAACCACTGACAAAATCCATTAAGTCGATATCCTGACTTTCCCAAGGTTTGGCTGACAGTCGTTCGCACAGGCGTGGTTGCGGTAACCCATGAATCAGTGCACGTTGGGTTAGAATCCGCAGATCTGAATTGCGTGAGTTGAATCCTACAAGTTGCGGGTTGTGAACAGAGAGTCCATCTTTGAGAAAACGGTTGAGGATATAGACCTCATCCTGACTGGGATCTTCTGGATCTTCGGGAAGGGATTGTAAAAAAAGGCGTACCGTGCCATTGGGTAAAACGCGGCGGATCACCATGGCAACCGAGACAATCCGGCAGAGCAAAGTTCGCAGAAAGGGGGTCGGATTATCTTGTGTGGCACCTCCCTGCTCCCACATAACACGGAGGACTTCTTGCGTGGGCAGATCGTCTGGTAAGTGGTAGAGGAGTCGCCCTGCCTCAATATCAGGAACCCATTCGCAATCGAAAGCCCAAACTTCATTGGGAATATTTTTGATCATGATGTTCTCCTTGTCGGTTCCTCAGTCAAAATCGGTTGTTCAATCTCTAGCTGGCCGATAAAGGCGGCCTCAACGCGAAATTGTACGTGTGTCACGTGTGCTGAAATCGGTATTTTAACATTCCGGTCTGCTGCTAACGGGGTGAGGCGTTGGCGACTACTACGCATATCGTAATGGAAGGTACGCGTGTGCGTCAGGGTGTTACTCGTGGTTTGCGTATAGGTGAGCACTTGATAGGTCACGTGACCTGCGAAGGAGTCATGTTTGCGGATGCGGCCTTTTAATCGCAGGGCTTTTAACCCTGTGCCGCTCAGATCAATCAGGGGCGATTCCAGCATCACGCGACCGTGCTCCTGATTATGGATACAGAGGGTAATGTTGCTGTCGCGCAAGCCAATGCTAAACGCTTGTCGTGTGCGGTCATCAAACGCATATCGCCAGCCTTTTAGCCGATTGTCCTGAGTGAACGTTTCGGGGAGCACGGGTAGAAGATTCTGGTTGTTTGCAAGCAGGGGATAGGCGGCAATCATTGAAAGAGGATAGGGGGGCATGAGGGTCGATAATGGCGATGACGCGATGGTTTTCCCTGCATAGAAAGTGAGTGCCCCGGACAGAATAATCAAAGCGAGCACTCCTATACTCCAGAACAATAAAGGTTTGCGGTGGGTCCAGCGTGACCCTCTTGATTGTACGTGCTGAGGGTTTGCAAATGAGCGACGACTTCGCACATCCGGACGGTAACGGCACAAGGCCTGTTGTTTCAACCAAGGCGCATCTTCGAGACCAGCCGCGTGCAGGGCGGCCCGGTACGATTCGCCATCGAAAGGCAGCTCACGGAAGACAAGTGTCTGTGCAACGTCGTCAAACAAACAGTACGTTGAGCGAAAGTGTCCTGCACGTGGGTACCCGACACTTCCCGGATTGACGATGTAACGTTTGCCCGGTTCCAGTTCAAAATCACATGCGTCTAGCAGGTGAGGGGTGCCACTGCTCCCTAAGACATGTACGCCGGGGGTATGCGAGTGGCCTACAAACAGAAGGGACTCATCAGTCGCTTGCCAGGAGGGGAGCGCATCTTCTGGTTCGGAAATATAGTAGAAGTCCGCAGGAGAGGAAAAATCCCCATGCGTACATCGAAATTCAGGTGTGCTTAGAACGAGCGGCAACTCGCGAAGCCAACGGATTCCGGCGTCCGAGATTTGTTCACGATGAAGATGGACCGCTTCTTGTGCCTGTTTTGAAAAAAGGTCGGTATCCAGTTTGCCGCAGATGGCGGCATCATGATTTCCCAAGAGGGTGACATGCACGGTCTGATAGACTGACTCAAGAACCTCAACAGGATGGGGCCCATAACCGAGGACATCGCCGAGACAGATAATCTGATCGGCACGCATATCTGCAATATCATTCAGGACCGTCTTCCAGGCCGTCAGATTGGCGTGAATGTCCGAAACGATGGCATAACGCATGACACTGTTTTACTCGATGCGGTCATCTCCTGCAAATCAATAGATGAAAAATCAGTCTCAAATTTGTGATAGACATAAAAAAACGGCAGGGGAAACCCTGCCGCTTCATGTGTGATCGTGTCGCTTCAGCCAGCGATGATCGCATCATTCGGGCACTCGCCTGCGCAGGCACCGCAATCAATGCACTTGTCTGGGTCGATTTTATAAATCGGATCGCCTTCGCTGATTGCCTCAACCGGGCAGGCATCTTTGCAGAGGCCGCACGCAACACACGTATCTGTGATCTGATAAGCCATGATAATCTCCTTGGTGTGGGTTCCGGATCAAGCAATACAGCAAGATTCCGTCTCTCCAAAACCGCTGTTAATGTTCGTTATGTTACCTGATGGAAGGGGGTTGGGCAAACCAAAATCTCAGGGATTTATGGGGTCGTATTGCAGGGCCGTGTTGCGTCTTTTGATCCAAAACTCTTGGAAGTTGGAGAGAAAGAGGGGCATGTCGATTTCGGCAAACGCGCGTGTGGTGGCGCTATCTCCATCATGCGTATCGGCAAGTGCAGTCGCATAGTCTGCCAGGAGTGTTCGGTAGAGAGTGTTACGCTCAAGCGGTGCACCCTTTTGAAGGTAGTAGGCTAGGCCCCAGGCCATGGTATACTTCAACTGACGCTCTGCGTTCGTACCCGCATAAAAGAGTTCATAGGAAGGCTGAAAGAGTGAGGGCAGACGTTGAATGACCTTATCCATTTGATCGAGTAACTGATTGACGCGGGAGGGGTCTTCATCAATGATCAGACGGCCGCGTGCATCTTGGTGCGAAGATTCAAAGAAGCAGGCGTGGCCTTCGTTGAACCAAGCGGCAGCAGGAATCATGGCATAGGCGTAGGATAGATATTGGTGAAAGGACTCATGTCGGAGAATGGTCATCAGTTCTTTGGGCTCAACTTCAAGGTGCACCACCAGTTCACGTCTTGAGGGCAACCACATGCCGCCAGACCAAGCATAGTCCGGTCCGACGTAGTTGACATAGTCGGCACGTCGCTGAAAGAGACGTAAGAGCGCGACTTCATGTGAGTCTGTTAGTGGCGGAACCAGACGGGCAAAGGCTTGCCGCCAAACGGGTAACGTCTCTTGTAATTCACGAATCAGGGACTTGCCGCTAACGGAATCGGCGTTTGACAAAATCGTGTATCCCTCGGTTTCCGCAAACCACCAGTCTTCATAATTTTCTACACTCTTACGAGCCGTTAACCG
>CAZSUM010000022.1:411-6916 GCA_964610015.1 uncultured Lentisphaeraceae bacterium | reverse complement strand
ACTGGATGGTTGGGTTGATCAATCGCCCGTTCGCCCTTGCGTTGTACGGATAACTGAGTTGCGCTTACCCCTTGGGTGCGTGCGAGCTTAGATGATTGCTGGATGTTGACCAAAAACGTTGACTCAAAGAGATCCCGCAACGCGGCTCGGTCAATCATCCCCGGCGCGTATAACGTAACACAGAACCAATCGGCTTGCTGACTGTTGCCGACGCGGCGCGGCAAAAAAGCATAAACGAGTTTGTCGGGCGCTTCGCAGGGATAGAAGCGGATCTGGTCTAGCGTAAAAGAGTTGAGTTTGAGGGTTTCCGGCGCATACACAGGCGTGTCGGCAAAGGTTGCAACCCACTCATCCAACTGATTCATTTTACGGACATTGAGCAGACTGTCAGCATCGCCGAGGCGTTGCAAAAAACGTTCGCGTGAGATGACCTCCTCCGCAAAGACCGGCAGGCGGTGTGTCGCACGACCGATGACCAACTGGTTCCCAGTTGCATCACGCCATCGTCCGCAACACTGAGTGTGATACCAAAGTTCAAAAGGATTAAAACGGTCTTCCCAAGCAAGACCATTGCCACCAATCAATAGAAAAGCTTGTGCGCGTGGCATGGGGAGTGGTTCTGCCTGAGCATGATCGAAGAGCGGAAGCATCAGCTCTAAATTTGGATAGTTCTTGGCAGGAGTAAAAAGAAGCGACCCGTAGCTTGTGGCTACGCAGGTTAAAAGAAGTAACAGTGAAAGTAAGTGCACAATCATACAGCCGTCAAAATAACAGATCAGGGCAGTGTCGACAAGGACGCTGTTGATGTTTGACACTTGTTGTTCAGGATTCTTTTATCTATACTTTCGCCATGAAAAAGAAACCTTTTCTGATGAGTGGTGTCGCTGTCGCAGGTCTTATTCTGACAGGCAGTTTGGCGGTTATGGTTGTGCGTCAGGTGCCGCGTCAAGTGCCGACAGATCCGGTTTTTGTGCGTGCGGCAGCAATGGCTGTGTTGGACGCAAAGTGTCTGAGTTGCCATGACAGTCGGCGGTCATTGCCCTTTTATGCCAAGATCCCGGGTCCCGGCAGTTTAATCCGTCAGGATGTGCGCGAAGGTTTGCGTCATTGGGATGTTTATGATGTTAGACACTTAGGTGCAGCAGCCACTGAGGCGCAACGCGCCAGCGAGGAGGTCCCCCTCGGACGGTTGATTAAGCTACGTACAAATGTGGCGGGTGATACCATGCCGCCCTTTCAGTATCGCATCGCGCATTGGGGGACTTCGCTGACAGCCAGTGAAAAACAGATCCTGAATAAATGGGTGGGAAATGTGTGGGGCGCTTGGCTGGCTGGTTGGGGGATCAAAGACGGTGCTGAGGCAGATGTGCATCCCATTCCAGAACAGCTGGAGACTGAGGTGGCTAAAGCCGTGTTGGGAGAGCGACTTTATCATGATCAACGCTTTTCAAAGGATAACACGATTTCCTGCGCATCCTGCCATTCGTTTGAAAAAGGGGGAACAGATCAATTGCGCTTTTCGGTTGGGGTAAATGGGCTTAAAGGTGGGGTAAACGCCCCGACTGTTTTCAACGCGGTTTTCAATATGCGTCAGTTTTGGGATGGGCGTGCGGAGAACCTCGCTGCTCAGGCTGGCGGTCCGCCGCTTAATCCCGTGGAGATGGCCAGTGAAAACTGGGAGGAAATTATCCCAAAATTGTCAAAGGACGCAGCACTTAAAGCCGCGTTTACAGCGGTGTATCCAGAAGGGTTTAGCGAGGCCACACTCTGTGATGCAATTGCTGAGTTTGAACGGCGTCTGATCACTCCAAATTCGCGTTTTGACCACTATCTCAAGGGCGATAAAAACGCGCTTTCAGAGCAGGAGATACGGGGCTATGTGCTGTTTGGAAAACATCTCTGCGCGACCTGCCATGCGGGGCCGGGCATGGGTGGGCTCTCCTTCGAGTATGCGGATCTCAAGGCTGATTATTTTGCTGGACGCGACCGAACAGAGGGTGATGCTGGCCTGAGTGCGTTTAGCAAGCGAGCGGCGGACACGGGACGTTTTAAAGTGCCTCTACTCCGAAATATCGCACTGACCCCACCCTACCTGCATGATGGCAGTCAGATGGTTTTGAAAGAGGTTGTGCGGTCAATGATGAAATATCAAGTCGGCGCTCATGCACCAGAAGCAGACCTCGATGCATTGACGGCTTTTCTCGGTAGTCTCACGGGCGAGCTTTTTGAAAAGTCGCTTAGTCAGCCACTTGCGCGGTGACTAAAAAAATCGGGTATGCGCGCGCGATACCATCGTGCCCAATACGCTCCATGCGAACCACTTCGCGTGCTGATCGCCAGACAAAGCCGGAAGCCTCCAGCCAGCTTCGGAGTTGGGCACGCTGAAACCCATGGTGAAAGACGTGTGATGCCTGTCCGTGAAAACTCCCGTCTTCAGCATCCAGATCCGCCAAAGCAATCCAGCCTCCGGGGCGTAGTGTCTTTCGCAAGCCGTGGAGGAGTGCTGGCACATCGGCAATATGGTGCAGAACCATCGCGCTGAGAATCAGGTCGTAACTTGTATTCGGTAAGGGCGCAGTTTCAATATTGGCCTGTAGGGTTTGAATGTTCAGCAACCCGCTGGACTGCGCTTTTTCACGCAGGACGCGCAACATTTCGGAAGACGCATCTAAAGCTGTGATATGGGCGACAGATGAGGACAACAGGACAGTCAGCAGTCCTGTGCCAGCACCAAAATCAAGCACGTGCATGTCGGGCTGTAACGGTACGGAACAAGCGATAGCTTCTGCGATCACTCGCGTTCTGGTTACTCGATCTGTCTTGTCGTCCCACCCCGCTGCAAGGGTGTCAAAGAGCCGACCAATCTCTTGTGTCTCTTCCATTCTTTTTCTCTCCTGGCACAGAAAAACGGTCTTTTTTAATGTGTCGTTGTATCGGTAAACCGTGTGGCTTTCCCCTGATGGGCACTGGGTGCAATCCAGATGTCATATTCGCTATTATCTAGTCTGGCTTTTCCCGTACGATCGACATAGCCAAGCACCTTGTTTGTCAGGGGGAAGCGAACGTCTGCTTTTTCACCGGGCTGTAATAAAATGCGTTTAAAGCCCCGTAATTCCTGAGCAGGGCGCGCACCTTCATGACAGACCAGTTGACGAATATACAACTGCGCGACTTCGGTACCAGCACATTTGCCTGTATTGGTAATGGTCGCAACGGCCTGCGCTGGCTGGTCCCCCTCTGCCTCAACGAAACGAACTTCGCTATACTCAAATGTTGTATAGGTTAGCCCATAGCCGAACCAGAATTTTGCACCACGCGCAGAGGTGTCGCGGTATTGGCCAGATCCCGGACGACCGGTTTGCAGGTAGTTGTAATAGGTGGGTACGTGCGCGACATCATGCGGAATTGAGATGCTCAGACGGGCTGAGGGTGCTACATTTCCAACTAAAAGATCGGCGAGCCCATGACCGGCTTCAATGCCGGGTTGCCATACATAGAGCACGGCTGCGGCTTGTTCCCAAATCTCAGGCAACACCAAGGGCCGACCACTGAAGATCAGAGCCACAACCGGCTTACCAACTGTTGCCACGGCATTGAAAAGTGTTTGCTGATGACCGGTCAGGTTCAGGTGTGCACGCGATGCATTTTCGCCCGTCCAACCGCAAGGTTCACCCAGTGCCATGATCACCACATCTGCTTCCTTGGCGGCTGCTACAGCTGCTTCAATATCAAGGTCGTTATCAACGGGTGGGGCAAGATCATCAGGAACGACTTGGCCGTTCTGTAGGGTTTTGACATTAGGGGTGGTGTTAATGGCGCACCCTTTGACTACTTTCATGGTAATCGTTTCGGGGAAGACCTCGCGGATGCCTTGGGCCAGGTTTTTTCTGCTCCATGAGCAACGTCCCCGCCAACAGCCTAGAATTTGTACATGATCCTCGCTGACAGGACCGATCAGCGCCACAGTTTTGACTTCCGGTGCAAGCGGTAAGACACCGCTGTTTTTGATAAGAACGGCTGATTTTGCAACACATTTGCGGGCCAGTGCGAGCGACTCCGGTTGCTGTTGCACGGCCAGATACCCCTGTTCATCCACATACGGTCGATCAAACAGACCCATCTGAAATTTTACGCGCAGGACACGTCGCACAGCTCCATCCAGCGTGGCTTGCGTGACGCGCCCAGCTGTCACCTCTGTGGCCAGTGTCTTGATGTAGGCTTCGGACTTCATATCCATATCGTTGCCGGCGTTAAGCGCTAAACGTGACGCATCAGCCGCATCCTTGGCGTAACCCCATTTAATCTGTTCTTTCACAGCTTCCCAATCGCTGACAACAAACCCCTTGAATCCCCAGTCACCGCGGAGAATATCACTCAGTGTGTGTTTGTTTGCAACGGCTGGAATACCTTCGAGCGAATTGAAACTACTCATCACCGTTAGTGCGCCTGCTTGAATGGCAGCATAGAAGGAGGGTAAATGCGCGTTTCTGAGCGTCCATTGGCTGATCTCTGAGTCGTTGTAATCGCGTCCGCCGGTTACCGCACTGTAGCCGACATAGTGTTTGAGACAGGCGGCCACGCGGTTAGTCGCATCAGGCGTGTCGCCTTGAAAACCGCGAACCTGTGCTGCATTACAAAGTGCCGACAGGTATGGATCTTCGCCACAGGTTTCCGCGACACGTCCCCAGCGCGGATCACGTGCGAGGTCGCACATGGGGGCAAAGACCCATTCAATTCCTTCAGCGCGTGCTTCACGAGCAGCG
This sequence comes from uncultured Lentisphaeraceae bacterium, assembly GCA_964610015.1. Classification (GTDB taxonomy): domain Bacteria; phylum Verrucomicrobiota; class Kiritimatiellia; order RFP12; family UBA1067; genus CAZSUM01. Next base: position 2,153 of record CAZSUM010000022.1, on the reverse strand, counting down.
ACAGTTTGTGCTTGTTCGAATAATTCGGGCTCGAACGAACAGGCGAGTCCCAGCGAGATTGGGAAGAGTGTGCTTGCGCCATGAATGATATCCATTCCAAAGAGAATAGGAATACCGAGACGCGACTCTTGTACCGCAATTCGTTGAAACTGGTTACGCAGGGCCGGATTGACGCTGGACCAGATATAGGAACTCACCTCTCCGCGCCGCATGAGTGGAAAGAGTTGAGGGTCTTGTGCACGGGCACCTCCCAGAACGAGAACGTTGAGACTGAAGGGTCAATGATCCGAAAGGAAGCTAGCGTGAGATACTCATCTTTTTTACCCCGGTTGTTGTATAAAATCCCTGTTGTGACGATCGTTCCGTCGGGGGTTGTTACGGTGGCACCTGCCGAAGGTCCTGTTTGCGCAGGAATCAAGCGGGTGTTCGTGTCCACAGGCGCTGTGACGCTGAAGGCCCGCAACTTCGACAAGTTTATCGCAGGGTTTGAACTCTCTTTATCGCCAGGTTTGGGGTCAGCTCCAAAAAGAATATACTCTTCGCCGGGTATTTGACTTCCTGCTGGAAGCGTTGTTTGACTGTTGAATACGATTTTAGCGGTAGGTAGGCTTTCGGCATGAACCACAGAAAAAGCAAGCACTCCCATTGTAAAAGCAAAGACCCATAGACGGGCTTCAACACCGACTAACGTGCGCAAGACACTGATTTTCATGATGTAATCCTCCTGTTTTAAAGCAACGGATGCATTATGGTGAGCGTACACGACCCTCGTCAAGCTTGGATTGTTGAGGCTCTTTTATAGGTATGGGCGCACGCAAAACATTCCGGAGGACTGGCAGTAAAGCAAGTAACGCCGACAACGCCAGCATCCAGGCGACCACTTGCATGTTCTTGTCGAAAAGTCCCTTTCCAGCCATGACAAAGACAATGGTGGACGGTAACATGCCGAGAAAAGAGGCTCCCAAATAACAACCAAACGGGATGCGTAAAAGTCCGCAGACTAGATTAGTGGCGGAGAAATTGGAGAGGGGGAAGAGTCGAAGCGCTAAGATAAACTGAAAAGGGTATTGTGTGTGCTCGAGTTTTCGAAACCACGCCATATTTTCAAAGAGGGTTCGATCGCGATCGGTGATAATCCATGCTGCCAACTTGTAATGGAAGGCCGCACCTAGTAGTCCTGCAAGAGAGGCCACTAGGCTACCATAGACCATCCCATAGGCAATGCCACAGATAACCGCCAAGGGCCAGCGTGGCACAAAAGCGAGCGGCGTGATTGACCCCACAAGCAACAGGATCAGAATACCCTTCCATCCGGTTAATGAAGCAAAAAAAGGGAGTCGGTCCACATGCAGAAGGTCGTGAACACCTAGAAATCGGGTCAGTAAGATCAGTACAAAACTTACACCAAGCACCTTCACAACCGGTTTCCAAACTCTGCTTTGTTCCCACCTCATGAAAGATCCTCAACCTCATAGACTCGCGATCGACTCTTCAACCATTTCACGGCAAACAGATCAAAGATGGTTACTTTTAGACGGGACCAGTTGGAGTATTTGCTGAACCCCGCCTTTCGGGGGCGATGTTGCACTGCTCTCTGACTCACTCGCGCACCTTGGAGGGTGACCAGCGAAGCAAAAAAGCGGTGCATGCCGTGCCATGGCTGAAGGGAGCGCACAAACTCGGCTTTGAAGGCTTTAAGGGAACACCCAGTGTCGCGGATAGACTCACAAAGAACCGCATTG
>CAZSUM010000022.1:0-401 GCA_964610015.1 uncultured Lentisphaeraceae bacterium | reverse complement strand
CCCAGCCGTTTCCAGATCGTATCTTTTCGAGAAGCCCGATAACCACAGCAACAGTCGCACGTTTCGTCCAAAGCCGAAACCACAGCCGGAATGTCCGCGGGCACATTCTGGCCATCGCCGTCAAGTGTTACAATGATCGCCCCTTGCGCCTTTAAGAATCCAGTATGGAAGGCAAAACTCTGGCCGACATTTTGACTGTGCCGGAACACGCGGATCACAGGTAGTCGCCTTGCCATTTCTTGAGCAATCTCGAGTGTCTTATCGGACGACCCGTCATCAACGACCACGATCTCAAACGTTCGCCCCAATGAACGTTTCAGCTCATCGATCACTTCTTCAAGAACATCTTGCAAGCCGTCGGCTTCATTAAAAAGCGGGATCACCACCGACACATCAGGGGT
>CAZSUM010000021.1:0-17194 GCA_964610015.1 uncultured Lentisphaeraceae bacterium | reverse complement strand
CGCGTATTCATCCAAAACCTCCCTAATCGTAACGAATCGACCCATCCTTCTTTACTAAAATATCCGCCGTCATTGCGGGTGGCATCAACTCTTTGATGGTGATTTCGACGTCTTCCTGCGCCGTTCCATCCGGCAAAAAGGTGACCACCGCGCTTTGGTTCAGATTTTCTGGCAGCGCATCAGAGCTACCATCCAAATTCTTAAACTTAAATCCCGTGGGAAGTGCGCCCGGTGCTGCGGCCTCCAGCCCAAAAACGTCGCCCACTGCCCAAGTCGCCCGATTCGCGTTCGGAATACGACTGTTTTCTTCAAACGCATAAGCAACAATCGTTCGTGATTTTTGGCTATAGGGCGAATAGCGCGAAGTCAGGTTATGCGCAACCGCTTCAGGAGTCACCTGCCACCACTTACCAGCCGTCAAGTTATAGAGGCGCATACTGCCCAAGTACCCTGAACTGAGTTGTTCATCGTGAGTGTCATCTGTCCTGACGCCGAACATTTGATCCAGTGGCGTAAATTCATCCACCAACTTAGTCCCACTAATCGTGGTGACTCGACCCACCTCTTTACAGACCACATAAGAGGGCACAACAATAGGTTGATTATCCGCATCGTAACCAGAGACCTCGTTAAAAATCATCACTGACACACGAACCCCTTCAAGACAAGCACGTTGCCGCGCGAGGATAATGCTGTTTGCCAAATGTTTCACAGCACTACGACGTGTCATACCACGAATAGCCGTGAAATAGCTGGTCACTGCCATCGTAGAGAGCAATGCCATAATCGACATGACGGCCAGCAGTTCCAGCAAAGAAAACCCCGCACTTTTGCGTATAGCGGCATACAGACGCGATTTTTGCCGAAAACCTTGCTGTCTTCTCACAAGTCTGTTCTGGATTTTGTCACTCATCTCAAAAGCCTTTTTCTACCGGATAGTGTCCAAATTATTCTGGACACGTATGGTCGGTCTGCGTGTGGACAACCACGGAATCGGTCTCAACCCGGTACTCCACACAGTAGAAGCGGGTCTTTGACGTCTCATTCGGGTCGGGATAGATCAGAGCCACATCGCTATCCCCCTCTTGGATCGCAACCCGCAAGGGTACCCGCTGTCCCCCTTGTAACGCAAGTAACGCTGAAGCATCGAGATAGGCTATCTCCTGCCCATTGGCCTGATAAAGATCTTTGAACACCTTTTTGTTGTTCTCCCCATGCGCCCAGTACTTGTTTTGATTATCTGTCTGCCGCACAAGATCGCTCCGTTTGAAGGACCATTTGCCCTCCTGCGCACGGTAGTTCATCAACGCCATTTCCAACGCCCGACAAGACGCTTCCACACGCCGGACGCGGCCCTGCCTGATGGCTTTGACCACCGCACCGGTCGCCAGTGTCGCAATAACCGCCATGATCGAAATCACAACCAGCAACTCTAGAATCGTAAACCCAGCGCGACGGCATGCCACAATAGATTTTAAATCCGCAACAGAAATCTTAGTCATTTCGATACTCCTCTTACCCCTTCGAGTGCTTATGACTCACGCTTGAGCCTTTTATTTCCTCTACACCCGAGGGCAACACAGGCTCATCAGACCCAACCGCAACCATACCTTTTACTGTTCTGTCTTGGCCTTGCCGTGATTCCAGCTTAAGCAATCATCTTTCGGATAACGAGCCCCTGAAGGGGAATCATCTTCGCCATCAGGGCCGCGCGACCAAACCAGTACAGAGGTACGAACTTTAACCCCATCCGGTGCTTCAACATATCCGTCATAGTCATCATCCAGACGGATCTGGAGTCGGTGTTTGGTCACCTCATCAGGACTGATATCAGGATTCCCTCGTAGTTTGCTGCGACCATAAGGATCCAGCAGACCATACCGATCAAGGCTGTTTTCGTTAATCGTCACTCCCGCATCTGAATAAGTGGTCAGATCAAAATAGTTTTTCTCCTGCAAAACCCAACACGCTTCAGGATCCATTTCATCCTTGTTTATGAGCACACTACCCCACCCACGTTCCTGCTGAAGGTAGAGGTTGAGAGCAGTGGCCAATTCTGAGGCCAGGTTTTGAGCCTGTGCTCGATGCGCTGCTTTGCGAATGTAGGAAAAAGATCCAACCAGCGTGGTTGCAAGAATACCCAAGATGCCGATGACCAGCAACATTTCCACCAGCGTAAATCCGATACGACGTGAGTCATGTGGCTGTGCGTCTTGTCTTCTGACCCCTTTTGAGAAGATTCGTCTCATCTTTTAACTCCTGTTATCAATCGTTATTTCGGTCGCGTACTGATGCGCCATGTCCTGCTTCATCTCTATCTAGAGCGGTCAAAGCGAGCAATATCATCTTTCAGCCAACCACTGACAGTCACCCGATCTTTAGATGGCAACGACTCCAACGAAATCCACGGTGGAAACGTTTTGTTATCCGGACCGGCCGACCAAAGCCGATAACTTTGATAAGGCGGCATCGAGTAGTAATAGAGATCATGACCCCACCCATCGCGAATCGTGACTTTCGCCAGCATATATTTGATCCCTGAGCTTTTCGGGTCTACTTGCGGAGAAAAGGTCAATCCCGTATCTGGCTCCAGTGTATTGATTCCTAAAAGCGAAGAGGGACCCCCACACACACTCTTTTCAAGATTCGGCAACCAGCGTGCAACAGCGTGGTTTTCACGTTGCTGTTGCGCCGCTAAGCTATCCTTGAGTTTGCCCCACCAGCCTCCACTCGTGCTCTTCTCCACAGTGCTGGCATTATATTCTTTCCACTGCTTGGTATCAAAAAAGTATGCTTGCGGAATATTGTTGTCCGTCTGAGCCAAACTATTTAGATCCGAACCGTTGGTCACCAGTGCAATCCGCGGCAACAGAAAGGACATCAACCCAAACTGAAAGATGCGAACCTCATCCCAATCGGTGTCGTCTCGATTCGCAATTGAGTTATTAAAGGCATCATTAACGCCCATGATGCCCTCTGTCTGATATCGCTGACCAATATAGTCATCCATCGAACGCGCATGCGGGTACAAGAAGGCAACGGGTTGAGAAGCTGCGGCACGGTTAGCATTCTCAGATTCTAGCGTAGAGGAGGCATTGTAAGCTCCTCCATTATCATCTTCCTCCATATAGGGGTCCGGCGATCCATGACGTCTCACTGGCGGATACGTGCCAAATTCAGCGTAAAATCCAGACAGCGCGTTCTGTACCCGTTCAATCCGTGCCACGGTTTCCGCCCGTTGTGTACTGGCACCTGCCAAGCTGAGCAACTTAAAGACCCCACCAATTAGAATACCGATCACAGCGATGACGACCATGAGCTCGATCAGGGTAAAGGCCGCAGACACACCTGCGCCCTTGCAAAAATTCGTTTCTTTTCTGCAGGTCATATCTTTAACCTTTCGTATGGTTCGCCACTCAAAGGCGAATCCCCGCACATTCCGGGACAGCAACCCGGAACGCTTGTTTGCAGCTTTAACACATCTTTTCCGAGTTGCCGAGCCTCTCTGTGTTCTAGGCCTGGGCACCCAGCGTTCCGATGATCTGAATCATCGGCATAAACATGGCGATCACAATCGTACCCACCACAACCGCCAAAATAATGATCATCAGCGGCTCAATCACTGATGTCAACCCAGCAACTGCATTGTCCACTTCGTCATCATACGTATCCGCGATACGTGTCAGCATATCCGGTAACGCGCCGGTCTCTTCGCCCACTTCCACCATTGAGATCACCATAGGAGGAAAGACCTTACAGGCAGCCAGCGGCGCAGTCATGCTCTCGCCCTCTTTGACTGCGTCGTGCACATTCTGCATAGCACGCGAGATAACCTCGTTGCCAGTCGTATCCCGCACGATATTAAGCGCCTGCAACACCGGCACACCAGACGCCAACAGTGTTCCCAACGTACGGGTCATACGCGCGATCGCAGTTCGGCGCACCAACGAGCCGAACATCGGCGCGTTGATCTTGGAAACATCAAGGACATAACTGCCCATCTTCGTCTTGGCAAAGATCTTGAAGAGCGTCACAAAGACCGCCACCGCTGCCACCACTGCCAGACCATTGTGCATCACCAGATTACTGGCATCCATCACTAGTTGCGTGATCGCAGGCAAGGGCTTGCCTTCCAACAGATCATTAAAGATATCTTTAAATTTTGGGATCACTGCGACTAGCAAAAAGCCGGTAATGCCAACCGCCGCTACCAAAACCACGATCGGATAAACCATGGCGCCTTTAACCTTATTCTTGATCTTAGCGGCTTTTTCAGCAAACTCAGCCAGACGGTTAAGCACAACCTCCAAGACACCACCGGCTTCACCAGCCTTCACCATATTGACGTAAAGGTTGTCGAAAATTTTGGGGTAGTTCGTGAGCGACTCAGAAAAGGTACTGCCGCTTTCGACGGATTCACACATACTGTTTAACGCATCTTTCAGTGTCGCGTTAGGTGTCTGACGTTGTAAAACATGTAGTCCGCGCAATAAGGGAAGTCCAGCATCCACAAGGGTGGCCAACTGACGTGTCAGTGTCGTGAGATCCTTCTGCTTAACCTTACCGCGCAGAAATTTAGGGAGTTTGATCTCAATTTTGACATCCCCCAGCGACTTCTTGCCCGTTGCTGGAGCGCGTTTCCCTCCCTTTTTCGCAGCGGGTTTCGTCGACGAACCACCCTCAGAACCGCCCGCCGCACCGATTGCGGTCGGAAACAATCCCTGACTTCGCACTTTAGCCACAGCCTGCGCCTGATTAGGTGCATCTATTGTACCACGGCTCTCTTTGCCTGCAGAATCAACAGCAATATACGCGAATTTAGGCATAAAAAAACTCCGGATGGATCAGCACATCACAAAAACAAAATCACAATTTATTTAATAAAGATACCACAGGATGGAGCCATGCGGCAAATGCAAAAGAGGAGTCACACTTGCGCTTGAGTGCTTTCCCGCTTCAGAGGCTTCAACAGAGATCCGATAAAGCGGAAAACAACTCGATGTCGCCCAAAGCTAGGACCTACAAAAAGCAGGGATCGCTATCCTTGCTGTGCAGTAACTTCATGATAGCGAACACCTTATGCCAGATCTTAAGACTCTGAAACCGGACGCGCTTACCGGAGAGGCTCTACTTACTTACGGGTGTGGCATGGCGGGCATGATAGACCTGTGAATCAATAACACGGCCATCCAGTTGTTTGAGCGCCACCTGCAATTCACCCTTAGCGCGATTAAAGGTCAGTAACATGTAATTTGAAAGCGGCTCACAAACAACCGCCTTGGGGTCGCGATAAACATCGCCCGCTTTGGCAACACAGGTGTTGTAGTAGGGGAGTCCATTTTTTTCAACAGCCCGCTCAGCATAGTACCCATAGCCTGTAATACACAGCGTGCCACGACTAAACATCTCGTGCCAAGCACCTTTGGCCTCGTTGCGTGCTCGGCTGCTGGCATTGAAAAGGGTCACCACAAAACCTGTCTTGGCGTTCCGTGATTGCTCATCGTACCAGGCAAATTGCTCTGACCCTGGATGATGGTCATGACTCGTCTGAAAAGTCGTTCCAAAATCGCTTAGATGGTGCATGTCCAAAGCCAGAAAGGTGACATCCGCCTGCGGAATTGTAAAAGCCCAGCGCCACCCCGGTTCAGGAAGCGAGAAAATGCTGAGATAGGCGGTGGCCGCTATATCATAGGTCTCCCGACTCTGACCTGGACGTTTGTTATCCCGCGGTCCAACCTGCTTATCATGATTCCCGAGAATTGGCATCAGACGCGTGGTCGTAAAGAGATTTGACTCTGCTTTAAACAAATCGATATAGGGCTGAATATAGGTGACATCTCCGGCCTGATTAGGATTTATGAGGTGGGGAACTTGATCACCAGCCGTCATTAGAAAGTGGGGGTTGTCCGCTTTCAGTGCGCTCAAATCCGGACGACCCGCATAACCTAAATCAGCCAAAATCGCCACGCGCACCTGATCCTCTGGGCAGGGCACAATTCGGTGCGGTCCAGAACGTTGCGTGCCACTCTCCACGCAATAGAAAAGGGGAATGCCTAGCTGAGGGGTAGGAATCTCAACATGGTGCAAGGTCCTTTCACCCGCCACACGAAGCGTCGTGGAACAGGTCTGATCCTCACCATAGCGAACACACGATGCGCCAGGCGTAACGCTTTTCCAATTGATCACCGTTTTTTCAGGCGTTGCTGAGCGGTGCGTCAACCAGACAGCCTCAACCTGTGCCTGCACGCCCCATACGCCGCACATCACCCATGCCCATCCCATTATTCCGTATCTCATTTTTGTCCTGCTTTCTTGATACTCATTTTTTACCATAAACGCGTATCCCTCTTCAATACAATCGATTTCGGGTAAACCGCATCTCCGCTGCACTGGCTTTAACAGATAACACCAAGGACAGCTCAGCAGATAGGGCCTGCAAAATAGAGAGGTCGAGGACGTCCTCGCAGAACTGCCCAGCGCTAAATCGTAACCTTGCCGCTACTTTGCACTTCCGCTAGAGTATTCTTCTATCTTATGAAGTGTTGCCAAATCTTATTTGTCATGCCGCTTGTGTTGGCCTTGTTACCGGGATGCGTTTACCAAAGGTCGCGCACCCTGCCCTCAGGTCTCTCGCAGCGCAGTGCCCTCCTCCCCGCTGGTGATGTGCGGTTTCTGCGTGATCTGACAGAGCAAGACGCGTCTGGCGTACAACAAACCGATCAGCAGATTTTTGACGAAGTCTTTAATCTAATCAACCATGCAGAACACCTAATCGTGGTTGACATGTTTCTGTTCAATACCTTCGGCAACGCCAAGCACCCTCCTCATCGACAACTCTGCGAAGAGTTGACCAGTGCCTTAATGGCACGCAAAACCGTGGTCCCGTCTCTGCAGGCGGTGCTCATCACTGATCCGGTCAATACGGTCTATGGCGGTTTACGTGCGGACCATTTACATCGACTTGAACAGGCAGGCGTGCAGGTCGTTATCACCGATCTGGATGTTCTGCGGGATAGCAATCCGGCATGGTCTAGTCTCTGGCGTGTTTTCTTCTGGCCATGGGGCAACACCTCTTGGGGCGGCTGGCTTGCCAGTCCCTTTGGGGAAGGACGGGTGTCTTTACGCAGTTGGCTGGCACTCCTCAACTTCAAGGCCAACCACCGCAAAGTCGTGATTGCAGACCAACAGGGGGAACTCTGGGCGCTGGTGACATCCGCCAATCCGCATGATGGTAGCAGTGCACACACCAACGTAGGGGTACTCTTCAACGGAGAAGCTGCCCAAGCGCTTTTATCAAGTGAAAAAGCGGTGCTCGCTTTTTCCGCACCAGACGTCTCAATCCCTGTTTTTTCGAGTTCAATCCCGTTGCCGGAAGACGCACGTGTCAGCGTTCAAGTGTTGACCGAAGGTGCCATCGCCGAAGCTGCCGAACGCTTAATCCATGAATCGGTAGCAGGTGATACTGTGGATCTTGTAATGTTCTATTTGGCAGATCGCCAAATTATACGCGCACTGATCGATGCAACAAAACGTGGTGTACAAGTCCGTGCGGTGCTCGATCCTAACAAGGATGCGTTCGGACGACTCAAAAACGGAATGCCTAACCGACAAACAGCCAGTGAGTTGGTAGATGCAGGCGTTCAAGTGCGCTGGGCAGATACGCATGGAGAACAGATGCATGCCAAGTTGCTGTTGTGCTCTTCTACCAGCGGCAGAATCACACTCCTGTTGGGATCCGCCAATTTTACGCGTCGTAATCTGCGCAAATACAATCTTGAAACCAACGTCCTCATCATCGGCGAACCCCAAACCCCGGCCCTTATAGATGCCTCTCGGTTTGTGGCGACATTCTGGGAAAACAAAAATACTTGCAGGCGTTATACCACAGGCTACGAAACCTATCATGACCCCTCTCGCTGGCGTGTCTTTCGCTACCGAATACAAGAAGCCACGGGTCTTTGCACGTGGTGAGTTGAAGCAGAAAAAAGGGCGTTTAAGCGTCACGCGTTTCAGAAATACACTGGACGATCAACCGCCGAGCAAGGTAAACTCCAACATTGTTGAAAGAGTGGCGTGATGGGCCTGTGATACACAGTCCCAAAAATTTCGCTGTAGACATAACAGCGGAAAAGCGTCGCGTGTTGACGTGTATGCGTGTTGTCGGTTGACAAGGGGAGCAGCCTTCAAGTAGCGTTTTGTTTGGAACTGAAATCTTTGTTTATTTTAGGAAATCACGTGCACGTCTTGTTTAATCAGGGTCACAACAGGGAAGAGAAACATGAAGATGAATTCGTTTGTTTTCAAGGGGTTAATCGCTTTTGGGGTGGGTGGTTTTTTGACGGTAGCGCACGCTGCCGAACCAGCAGTCATGACCATTCCCGTCGATTCACCAGCGTTCGTTTTTTCGCCGGGTAACTGGGTGGGTGATACCGGGCGAGGGGGATCGCGTTTCCGCCAGACTTGGAACTCCTTAGCCTATTTTCGAGTGGCGTGGGAATCAACAACCACAAATGTCGTGCCAACCTTATTACTGGACACATCGACTTACAGCCGTGCGTTTTCTAATCCCCGACTGGTTACCGAGCTGGATGGTCTATGGGATGGCGAAGTGTCCTGCCGTGCAGAAATTCCGCTCAAAGGCGCAGTCAAACCGGGTAAACATGTGCTAACGGTTTACATGCGTTCATCCTCAGAGCTCCTGCGCTGGGGCGTAGCCGGACAAAGCGGATCGAATGTGGTTCGCATCACGGGATTAAAAGTGGAAGCAAACAGCAAGCCAATTGCGGATGCGCCACGACCGAAATGGGCCTTGATAATAGGCGATAGTATCACACAAGGCGTTGGTGCTTACGACATGAGTTGCTATGCGCATCTTGTCGGGCAGGGCTTGCAAACACAAGGCTACGAGTACTGTGTAAGTGCGTGTGGCTGGAGTGGCTGGCTCAACCGCGGGGACAATCCTCCCGGAGATGTTCCCGGTTATTATGTCATTACCAATTCGGTTAATGGTGCTGGAGGACAATACCTCGATGCGCTCAGCCGTTGGAATAAAATCGATGCGAATCACTCATTCCTCGATGCGCAAAAACACCTTAGCGCCTATGGTGAAACCGGTCAAGAACCCACTGTTATTACCATCAACTATGGCACAAATGATTCGCTTTGGCGGCAGAATCCGAGCGACGTCCAGGCAAGTATAGCGCAGGCGATTCCGGCTCTGCGGCAAGCTGCCCCCAAGGCATATATCTTCATCTTGATTCCGTTTGGCCAGTTTCAATCGAAAACGCTGTATGAAACTGTAGCGGCCTACCAAGGAGCACATCCGAAAGATCGGCGGATATCGATCATCGATATGGGAGCAGAGGTAGCCGTGTCGCTTGCGGCTCCTAAAGGATACTGGGGCGGCTTACACCCCAATCCACGAGCACATGCTACCTTTGCAACAAAGATCACCGCACAAATCATGGCGACGCTTTGTGCGTCTGACAAATAAGTGGAACCTGGAGAATTAAAATGCGAATTTATCATGTTTCTTTTTGGATAGCTTTGGGAGTCCTCACAACGGGGATGGTTTTTGGCGAGATGTTCAAGGACGGCGAAACAGTCTGTTTCCTTGGGGACAGCATCACCAATGGTGGACGATACCAGAACAAGATTTTTGACTACTACCTGACGCGATTTCCCGGCTGGACAATCCGTTTCATCAATGCGGGTCGCTCTGGAGATACCGCAGGTGGCGCGCTCAGCAAACGGGTCAAGGAAGATGTGATCGATGTAAAACCAACCTCGGTGGCGATCATGTTCGGTATGAACGATGTGGGGCGTGGAAACTATGTGCAGAACCCAACTGAAAAGGATCTGACCGCGCAACAGCGAAACTTGAACGGATTCAAGCTCAACATGGAGAAACTTGTCAAACGCATTCGCGATGAAGCCTCAGATCCAAAAATGTTTTTTATGACCCCCTCCCCCTTTGACCAAACAGTGGTGCTTGATAGAGACAACAATCAGCCTGGATGCAATGACGGGTTAGGGCGTTGCGGAGAAATCGTCCGTGAGTTGGCCGCAAAGAACGGCGGGCGACTCATTGACTTTCATGGACCTATGACAGCCTTCAACCTAGCACAACAGAAGAAAGATCCGACCTATACCCTTGTGGGCAAAGATCGTGTACATCCAGGCGCCCCGGGGCTGATGATGATGGCTTGGTTGTTCTTAAAGGAACAGGGTGTGTCGCCAGTGGTATCACGTGTAGCGCTTGATGCTGCCGCTGGTCGCGTAACAGAAAATGTAAATGCTGAAGTAACACAGGTCGAAAAGAAAGGGAATGGCATCTCTTTCACGGTACTGGAAAAAGCCCTACCTTTCCCGATCGACCCCGGTGCAAGTTCAATGTTGGCTCTGCTACCGATTGAAAAAGATTTGAATCAGGAAATCTTGTCCGTTACCGGACTTTCGGCCGGCACCTATGAGTTGCAAATTGATGACATAAAAGTCGGAACCTATACAGCAGATGACCTGAAGAACGGCCTTTCACTCGGATTTAATCAAGCGACGCCACAATACAAACAAGCGCAAGCTGTGGCAAAGCTCAATGAGCAACGCAGACGTGCAGAGTGTAGAATGCACGACCTTCTTAATACGCGGCGCTGGATGAAGAATCATTACAAAATTGATGTGGACAATCCTGCCGCGGTACAAGCCCATTATGATCATTTTGAAGACAAAACATCGCATAGCGCAAACATGGCAAAGAACTACATCCAATACTGGTCGAACTATGATGAATTCGGCAAAGAAATGATTCGCTATGAGCAGGAACTGTTCGCGAGTCGTACCCTTCAGCCTCATGCGTATGCAATTATGCCGCTCGAAAACACCAAATAAATCCACAGAAGCCCCCCAAGGTTTGGAAACCCCAAAAAAGAAGGCCCATGAATACTAAACAGGTGATCTACATATTTCTAATGGTACCTTTCTTGTCGTTCGGCTGGGGAAGAGGGCACCACACGCTAGGCCTCATTTTGGCGAAACGTATGCCGGAACCTTGGTGTAGTCGATTGCAAGGAGAAGCGTTGGAGACCTTTTGTTCTGACAACCACTATCCCGATTCTTTCTTAAAAATTGAAGCGGATAAGCGGGTCACACAAGAGGAACTGGCGTTCTTGGCAAGTCATAACATGAAAACACGTTATGACTTTCATTCTGACAAGGGCCGGGGTGTCGCCTTTGCACTCCTAACGCGCGCTCTGCGCGACAATCGCCCGGAGAATGTCTGTCTGTGGTTCGCCGTGCTGGCACACTCCACCGCGGACATGGTGGCTTGCAACCATGACCCGCTAGTGCATGTGGTAACCTACGGCTGGAGCGCACCAACATGGGACATGCGTTTCTCCAATGGCTTGGCGCTAGCTAAAATACAGCCCTGCCTAGATCTTGGCTGGGTAGAGACCCTTCCGGAAGCCAACGCGATCTGGGAAAAGCGCATCGCGCAGATCTTGACCAAAGACTCTACCAAGAATGTTGACGACGCAGTGTTAGATGTGATGATGGCGGGACCGCAGGGCGTGGGAACCTGTTCAGCCTATGGCAAGCCAATTGCTGCAGCAGCGACCGGTTGGATCGCAACAAAAGAACCTGCCTATCGCGATGCTCTAGCGAAAAACCTGTCCGAATTGGGAGCATGGGCCGTTGAGCGATTGTTGCGCGATTTTGTCGTGGCACAACGATTGGCAAAGGCCCAGACCATGCCGAATGTGAGTGACCCTGTCATCAAGCAATATCAGCTGTTGTTTGATGACTTTGTAGCCACACGTGATTATGAGGAGGATTCGTTTGTCAAAGGGTTAACCACACCGCCAAAACCCGAAAGCCCGTTTTTGGCTGTTATCGCTGAACCAACTTGGCGCATGAACGAAGGTCTCTTTGGCTTTAACGACCGGGTGCTGGCAGCACAGACTGTAACCGCCTTGTGTAAACAGGGCAAAAATGCCGCGTTAATGGATGTGCGAAAAGTAATGGCAAACGGCATTCCCATCGCAAGGATACCCGCTGTTTTAATTTTTGCTCAAAAAGTAAGCGCCTATCATTCCCTCAACCCAAATCTGTTGATTGATCAATTGCTTACCTACCGTGCAGCGGGCGGCAAGGTCATCTGGATCGGAGGCGCACTGCCAGATTATAAATTGTGCGCTTTTCCAAAAGATCTCGTTGTCCGACTGGATATTGCAAAAGGGTATTCTTATGCTTGGGCACGCTTGCCGGTCAGCACAAATACTTATGAGACATTGACACTGAAAGTTGAAGGCCATGCAGCACGTAAGTTGTCGCGAACTTCTCTGCTGGCTGGCATGCTCCGAGCAACAACACTTACTTCAAACCCGAGATCGTTGAGTACCTTCACCCGCTGGCCTATCTGAATGACCGTGAATCGACGTTGCTGATAGGCGGGGCTTGGCCTAAAACGAACCCGACATTTGCTTATCTCCCCGTCTATACGGTATTCCCTTATCTGTGGACAAAAGAGATCCCGACGCTGACGCCCTTTACCCTTGATCTTGACGCACAAGGTGTTGAGTCGTTGACCGCAACCCTCACATTGCTTCAGGTTGATCGCTTGTTCTAAACTCAAAGAAAGAAGGAACCCCGTGAAACAAACCGCTTGTTGTTTGATTTTGGCTGCCGGAACATTGTTTTCGTCGCAGACTTGGATACGTGTGATTGCAGCCGAAAAGCAAATTAAGTCGCAAATGACTTTGGAGCCTGCCGTGCTTTTTAACACGCGTGATGGATTACCAAATGTCGCCGCCAAACTCAAAACTGGTCAGGCGATCAATGTTGTCTTTCTCGGTGGCTCGATCACCGTTGGCGGAAGCTCTTCAAAAGGCTATATCACCTTCTTGACCGAGTGGTTCAAAACGCACTATCCCACTGTGTCAGCCCATGTGATTAACTCCGGTATCTCAGGGACTGGTTCTGATTTTGGTGCACGCCGTTATGAACGCGACGTTCTCGCATACGACCCAGATTTGGTGTTGATTGAATTCTGCGTGAACGATGGCAACAGCGATCAAACTGTCGCCATGGAGCGAATGATCCATAAAACGTGGCTAAAGAATCCGAAGACCGATATCGTAATTTTTTATACGTTGGCTACATCACATCTGCCGTTTTATAAAGATGGCAATTTGCCACCCTCTGCGAGCGCACACGAACGCGTTGCGGCGTTTTACGGAATCCCTACGTTAGGAACAGCCTTCAATGCCGCATCGAAAATTAATGCCAATGAAATCCCCTGGTCGGCTTTCTCCAATGATGGGTGCCACCCCAAACAGGAAGGGTATATCCTGTTTAACAACGTCTTTGCCAAAGCCCTTCCTGAATTGCTCAAAGCCAGCCCAGCCCAAGCGCATGCGCTAAACAAATCCATCACTGCAAATCTAGTGGTGTGTCCCCCACCAGTGGTCACAAAGCCACTGGACACCTCCATCGAATTTGTGACCGCAAAAGGCGAAAAGGCCCAGAAGGTTTATCCTCTGCCGATCCCGAACATCCACTGGACCGAAGATCCTTTATATCGCAACAAAGAGGGTAAAACACTCTGGCGTTTATCTTGGGTATCTAGCCGCCTGTGCAAAGAAACCAATCCGAGTGTGGGAATCGATAAGACGT
Source organism: uncultured Lentisphaeraceae bacterium (assembly GCA_964610015.1). Lineage (GTDB taxonomy): Bacteria > Verrucomicrobiota > Kiritimatiellia > RFP12 > UBA1067 > CAZSUM01. The sequence goes on along the minus strand of CAZSUM010000021.1, from coordinate 3,523 downwards.
TGTGGGAAACCAACGACATGGTTTGGTTCGCTGGCGATCAATGTTTTACTGGACCAAACGGACAGAGTCTCTTTCGTCCCCAAGGTCAGAACGCCACTTTTGGCAGTATCCGTTCAGACACGGGAATCATTCGATTCATTGCGCCAGAACCCGGACGATATGCTTTTAAGGTGACCTCTGGACCCTGGGGCACTTGGAAGAGTGACGATGAGGAAATGGGTTTGAATATCGTAAAGTTTACTTGGAAGGGTAGCAAAGGCGAATCGCTCGCTTTTCAGAAAGAGGTTAAGAAAGTCTCTAAGGGGCTGGATATGAATGGCGAAACATCACTGCTCGCTGGTGAAGAACTAGCCTTTATTCCGGGAAATACCGGTGGACTGGGAGGCAGTTGGCACAATCTGATGATCGTGATTGGACAACTGGGAGATAAATAAGGCTCCTCAAGCGTGTTTACACTTTACTGTACAGATCCAAATCGCCTTCAGGAGACGGTCGAAGGCACTCTTGCCCACGCTGCCATGCTCTGTGGCGTACAACGTCTTGGCGTGGCTGTGTCGGGTGGTGCAGACTCCGTAGCGCTGTTCCACCTGATGAGGACCATCTGCGTAACACAGGGCATCACGCTCGTGGTTCTTCACCTGAACCACGGCTTGCGGGGCGCGGCATCGGACGAGGACGAACGTTTTGTCCGCACGCTAGCTGAATCAGCCGCATGCGCTTGTCAAGTCGGGCACGCCCATTTAACAACACGACACACAGACAACCAGTCCCTTGAAATGGCCGCACGTGAAGCACGCCTCGCTTTTTTTCGGCAGAGCTCACGTGAGGCCAAACTTGATGCCATTGCCACAGGTCATCATGCTGATGATGTCGCTGAAACGCTTTTTCTACGGCTCATGCGTGGCGCTGGAGGAACAGGACTCGCTGGACTTAGACCCACGAGCCTCTTGCCTCAGAGCAACACGCCTCTCATCCGTCCGTTACTTGCCGTTGCGAGTCAAGCATTGCGTGGCTGGCTCTCGCAACAGGGCCTTCTTTGGCGTGAAGATGAGTCTAACCATGATCCTTCCATCACACGAAACCGGTTACGCCACATCATTTTACCCGAACTGGAATTAGGTGGATTCACAGCCTTGCGTAAGCAACTTTGTCGCTCAGCAGCTATTCTGCGCGAAGATGAAATTCTGCTTGATCAACTTACCACACAAGCGCTTGAGACATTAATGGCACACCCAGGCGCCGCGGCTGATGCCTTACCCGTCGAGCCGCTCCTGCACTATCCTGAAGCACTCCAGCGCCGTATTTTACGCCAGTGGCTTTTTCAACAAGGCTGCACGGAAGCAACAGGATATTCGCCAGTGACCACGCTATTGGCGCGTTGCACAAATGGCAATGGGCATCTCCTCTCGCTTGCTGGAGACAAAGCCGTCTATTGCTACAATGGCTTGTTGACGCTAAATGCACCCAAAAAAGTCGTGCGGTTGTCAGAGGCGGTTTTACCACCAATGGGAACGTGCGTCTGGGGAGACTTCGTTATTACCACAACACCTGCACACGGCAAAGAGAGTCTGGCCCATGGCATCGGTTGTTATCCGGCCTGTTGTACACTCAGCCTTGTAGCGTTGGACTCACACACATTACTGATACGGACACGTCAACCCGGCGACCGGATTGCACCGACAGGACTCGGTGGCTCAAAAAAAATTCAAGATCTATTCACAGATGAAAAGATCCCAGAAGCAGAACGAGACACCTTGCCTCTGCTGATATGTGACGGGCAAGTGGCTTGGGTGCCAGGGTACCGGATTGCCGAACGCTTTGCTGTCCCGCGTCCCGATGCGCCCAGCTTACGCATTACCATTACGCGTGCCACCGATTGATGGTACGCGTTTGAGTGCTTGGAACGCGCCCGGATATCGAGCACTTATCCCAGAAACGCGCCTTGTTCCCGCAAGATTTTCTGAATCTCAGGAGCCGGTACGTCGCGTGGAGACACCCCGGATTTGGCCGCCAGTGCTGCGGCCACCCCTGCGGCATGCCCCGTCACCACACACACAGGAATCAAACGGACCCGATCGATCAAATCTGGTGAGCAAGAAATACAACGCCCTGCCGCAATCACATTATCCACTGTTTTCGGGAGTAACGCACCATAGGGAATCTGAAACTCAGGCAAGCGGAGTCCATCATGTCCCGATACAGCCACCGTGTCCGAGAACGTTGCCCCGCTCGTAGCGCTCTTCTTGTCAATACTGACCACACCCTCCAACAAACGAGTTGCACGCACCCCTATCTGTGAGGCGGTTTGCAACAAAAAGGCCTCTTCATACCCTAAATTTTTGCGCGTCCTTTGCACATAATTCCAAGCTGACTTACGATGCATCATCTCGGTCTTCGAAAGTTCACGAATATCCAATCCATTTCCCTTAGGCCCCAGATTGTTAACCCATCGTGACGACTTCACGGGTTCATTACTACCCAGTCTTGGCGGCTTTGTCCCTTCAGGTAGTTTACTCTTATCAAAGCGATCTACATTACCAATTCGGTAAACAAAACCCATAGCATGAGAGATCTGTTTGTAATCCGCACCCGCTTGAAAGTAAACGTCTCCATCGCCAGAGGCATCCACCACTACTTTGGAAAGAATGGCCTGACGCCCCTGTTTGCTTTCAAAAACCACGCCCTGAACCGCATTTCCTTGTTGAATCACATCCACACCCCAAGCGTGGAAGAACATCTCGACACCCGCTTCCTGAATCATTTCATCCATCAGAACCTTAGCCGCTTCAGGATCCACCGTTGGCTGGCCAATTTCCGGTGATAATTTCGTGATGGCCTGATCTCCCATTTTTTCCAGACGACGCAAAAATTCCTCGCAGATCCCTCGGGTCACCAGTTTAAACGTCCCATTTTCTTTAACCCCAGTACCAATCACGATCAAGACCATGCCATTGGTGAAAAGTCCGCCTAAGCTACCATAGCGCTCAACCAACGCAACCTTTGCTCCGGTACGTGCCGCCGCAACAGCGGCCGCAAATCCAGCAGCCCCTCCCCCAACGACAACCACATCAGTTGTATGAAAAATTGGCAATGTACGGGCAGGTTGAATCACCTTGCCTCCCTCCAGATAAGCAGAGGGGACATCCAACATAGACGGATCTTGTTTGCGGATATTCTTTGCAAACCCGGCATATGCGGGATCGCCATCCGTTTCCATATCTGCCCAACCACGTCCAGCAAGCATCGCGACTCCCGTCGCTGTGCCGCCCAACCCCAGTCTACTCAGCATTTCTCTACGAGTCAGTCCTGAACCCATCCCACCCTCCTTCTTAACCATTTAACTTTTGTTAGATAATAATACTTCTTCCTCTTGAATTCAATCACAGCTTTCTCAATAAAGGGACAGGTATTTTATTTATTACACCGTCACTTTCGTTACATGGTTGGTGTTTTAACTGTGGTTTTGCCCTCAATCACGGAGACTTCTCTGCCTCTTTGCAGAAAGATGCCCCCTCACTGGTTA
>CAZSUM010000020.1:16892-17221 GCA_964610015.1 uncultured Lentisphaeraceae bacterium | reverse complement strand
ATTGATGGTAACGGTAACCCAGTCCCAAAAACCTCGCAAAGCTACTACAGTACCTACCGTCGCGCAGGGGCTGGGGAAGAAGTTGACATGTACAGCTCAGATGGCAGTGTTGGGTTGACTCGTAATCTGCCTGATTCGGGACCACGTGGAACGTTGGGTGGACAGTATGTCATGGGAGCTGCGGGTAATCACAATATGGGGATTGACGCGATTGACGGCACGACCTACAGCACCGGAAACCGTTATTTGAGCACCACGGGTAATCCCATTGCGGGCCAAGGCAACGCCATCAACGATCAGTTCATGAAGGTGAATGCGTTTCTCGGTAA
>CAZSUM010000020.1:0-16882 GCA_964610015.1 uncultured Lentisphaeraceae bacterium | reverse complement strand
CGATGATTCTACACATGCTTAGTCAGCGGTCCGATACGGATTTGCTCTCAGCTCCTAAGGTTGTCACCAAGTCCGGCCAAGAAGCCATTATGAAGGTTGTGACTGAGTATATCTATCCGACTGAGTATGAGGTTCAGATCTCTCAGCAATCTTCTTCAGCTAGCATCACGTCTGGCGGGTCTTCTGATCCCCTAGCCATTGTTGAGCCGCAGAATTTTGAGATGCGCGAGGTTGGCATTGTGTTGCAGGTTGTTCCCGAGGTTTCCGCAGAGGGGCAGATGATCAATTTGATGCTGAACCCGCAGGTTGTTTCCGAGCCCGTCTGGAAGAACTATGGTACCAAAGTTCCTAGGACAACCTATCGTGCGCCAACACTATTGGAGTTGCCGTATTATACTGGCGGTCAGGGTGTCCCGGTAACAGATTATATTGAATTGCCTATGGAACAGCCTTTCTTCCATGTGCGCTCGGTGCAAACGCAGCTTTCTGTTTACAATGGTGCCACGGTGGTCATGGGCGGATTGATTACCGAATCACGCAAGACCATGGAAGACAAAGTTCCTTTCTTGGGCGATTTGCCCTACGTCGGTCGTTTCTTCCGCAGTCGTTCAGAAGAGTCTGACAAACGCAATCTGTTGGTATTTGTTACGGCTCGTCTGGTCGATCCGGCTGGACGTGTGGTACATACGAGTGGCGAATCGGCCTTGCTTTCTGGGGGTGGCGGCGAAACAGTTGAAACGGCTGCAGCGTCGTCGTCAGCAGGAAAATAAAATGCGATCGTGTGACGCAGCGTGACACTACCTGTCCGATTGCGTCACATCAGCATGCGGTTCATACTAGGCTGTACGCTTTGGAATGACGGGTATAACTCCCTGCGTCATGTGTGTCTGAATACCACAATACGTGTCTGCGAGTGTGTGCATCCTTGCACTTTGCTGTGGATACGGGTGTTAAGACGTTTTTTCGAATCAATCGCTGGCTAAATTCTAGAGGCACAGCGTGTCTTTTGGAACTGTCGTAAGCAACGCGCATAAAAATCAATCATCCCAACCCATCGAAGGGGCGCAGGGTGCGTCATGACCGGTAGCGTGAAGGTAAAAGGCTCACCCGTTAATGGAGGCACTCTGAAACGCTGATGAGCAAGCGAATTGCCATAACAGGCGGTATTGCCAGTGGTAAAAGTCTCTTCTCCCAATTTCTCAAAGATCTGGGCATGGAGATCCTTGATGCTGACGATGTTGCGCACGCCTTGGAGGCGCCAGGCGGGGCGGCTGTGCCAGGATTGGTTGCCCTGTTTGGTTCTTCAATCCTGAGGGTAGATAAAGGGATTGACCGAGTCAAGTTGGGGGAACGTGTGTTTGGCGATGCCCGTGTGCGTGCGCAGGTTGACCAGTTGATGCACCCGTTGATTCGGGCGCAGATGGATGAGTGGATTGAGAAACCCACGGGGCATTTAAAAGCTGCGGTGATCCCGTTACTGTTTGAGGCGGGGTGGGCCAACGAGTGGGATGTGATTGTCTGTTTGGTTTCGAGTGAAGCCAGTCAGATTGAACGATTGATGCAGATAAGGGGCTTGTCAGAAGAGCAAGCCAGATTACGAATTGCCACGCAAATGCCACCAGCGGAAAAGGCTGCTCGATCGCATTACGTGGTGGTGAATACTGCTGATGCAGGCGCGTTAGCACAGAAAGCGGCAGAAGTTTGGCGCTTTCTCATGGAGACATTTGAATGAGCACAGACCAAGAGGTATCAGGGAATCAAGCCCCACAGGCGCAGAGCATGAACCACGAAGCGGCGTCTGGAGGCGCATCGCAGCATAACGAGGCGGCGCCAGCTAAATGGTCGCGTTTTACGCCGCGTCCACCATCGAATGCACGCCCGTCATCAGAGCGTGGTGATCGTCGAAATACGCGCGGTGGTCGCAATCGGCCACGTCCGCAAAAGAACCATCCGCGTAGTAACACGGATCGTACTGTTGGGAAGCCAAATCTTCCCAAGGGACTACCGGACGATGTTGACCAGCAGGACGTGTTGCTTGCGTCTGGTCAAGAGGCCAACACGCAGGAAAATACACAAAACACGCCACGCGAGAATCTGCCTGCCATTTATCTGACTGACTTGCAAAAGACAGAAGTTGACGGGCTGTTGGAACTGCTGCCACAAGCCACTCCAGAAGAAGTCTCTTCGCTACGTAAGCACGAAATTATTTTTGAAATCATTCGCAGCTATTTGCGGCGTGGGGGTATTGTGATTACCAGCGGGGTGCTTGAAATCCTGCCTGACGGTTATGGTTTTCTGCGGTCTCCCAAAAGCAACTATTTGCAGTGTCCTGAGGATGTTTACGCGTCGCCCTCACAGGTGCGTCGATTTGGCTTGCGAACCGGTGATTTGGTGGAAGGGCCGGTGCGCGATCCCAAGGAAAAAGAGCGTTTCTTTGCGCTGGGTCGTGTTGATATTGTCAATGGAAAACCTGCGGCAGAGGCGCGGCGAACGGTTCACTTTGAAAATCTTACACCCCTTTTTCCAGATCGGCGTATTCGTTTGGAGACCTCCGACACTGAGATTTCAATGCGGGTGATGGATATATTCACACCGATTGGGTTTGGTCAGCGTGGCTTGATTGTTGCGCCGCCGCGGACGGGCAAGACGGTTTTGCTACAGAAAGTTGCCAATGCGATCTCAGCCAACCATCCCGAGGCGATGTTGATCATTTTGTTGATTGATGAGCGTCCGGAAGAAGTTACGGACATGCAGCGTAACACCAAGGCGCAGGTGCTGAGTTCAACCTTTGATGAGGCCCCAGAGCGTCATGTTCAAGTTGCAGAGATGGTGATCGAGGTGGCTAAGCGGCAGGTTGAGAGCGGGCGTGATGTGGTGATTCTGCTAGATAGCATCACGCGTTTAGCACGTGCTTACAATACGGTACAGCCACATAGCGGCAAGATTCTCTCCGGTGGTGTGGATGCCAATGCCTTGCACAAACCCAAGCGTTTCTTTGGTGCGGCACGGAATATTGAAAAGGGTGGCAGCCTGACCATCATTGCGACTGCACTGGTTGATACCGGTAGCCGTATGGATGAGGTGATTTTCGAGGAGTTCAAGGGAACGGGCAACATGGAGTTGTGTCTGGATCGTCAGCTGGTGGACAAACGCGTCTTTCCCGCGATCAATATTGAAAAATCAGGCACACGTAAAGAAGAGTTGTTGCTCTATCCGGAAGAGTTGAATCGGACTTGGATTCTGCGGCGTGCGTTGAATGGTGTACCGCCTGTTGAGGTGATGGAAATGATTGTCAAGCGGATCAAGAACACCAAGAGCAACGCTGAGTTTTTGGTAAGCATCAAGGAACAATAGTCGGGTGTGATTTTGCCAAAGCTGCTCGTGTCTGCACGAGAATAGGGGGCACGCGTAACCCGCATATATGCGTGAGTTAGAAGTTCCCTTCTGCAGCTTGGCATGATAAAATGATTCTCTTTTTTTTGACACGTTGAGGAAAGGTTTTTCGGATGAAAGTGGAGTCCAAAGTTGTGGGTCCTTGTAAGGCAAAGGTATTTGTCAAAGCCGAGGCAGAGGAGACACGCAACGAGTATGAGTCGGTGCTCAAGCAGTTTATGGCTCAAGGCAAGGTTCCCGGGTTCAGAGCAGGGAAAGTGCCTCGAGAGATCATCAAGCGTACCTTCTACAAGGAAATTACCGAGGAGGTGCAGAGCCGTCTGTTTCGTGCGCTCTACAAGCCCGCATTGGAGCAGCGTCAGATTAAGATGGTGTCTGTCTGTGATGTTGGGGACATGCTTTTCTCACCTGAAACAGGGATCAGTTTCTCGATGACGGTTGATACGCGTGCTGAGGCACCTTTGCCAAAGTACAAGAAGATTCCGGTGACTTTTGAAGATCCTGTCTTGACTGAAGAGCAGGTTGATGAACAGATCGAACAGATGCGTAAAGCGTATGCCAATTTTGAAGATGCGGCTGAGGGGAAACTGGCGGAGGAGGGTGATCTGGTGTGCATCGACTATACCGCGACACTGGATGGTCAGCCACTGGGTGAGGTTGTTGCAGAGGCCGAATCAATTGCCAAGGCAACCGATTTTTGGGTGCAGATTGAACAAGGCCGTTTTTTGCCAGAGGTGATTGAGGGTGTTAAGGGGCAACACGTTGGCGCGCAACTCACATGTACGGTTGCTTTTGCGGATGAGCATTCGATTTCGGGCTTGAAAGGCAAGAAAGCGGAGTATCAGGTCACGGTGAAGGCCCTTCGCACGCGTCAGGTGTTGAAGGATGAAGAACTGTTGAAGCAGATGAGAGTTGAATCGCAAGAACAGTTACGCGAGACCGTTCGCCAGAGCATGCTCTCGACCCTGCAACAGGAAGAGAAGCGGCGGCGTGAACAGACCGTGATCGAATTTTTGCTGAAGAAGGCTGATTTTGATCTACCTGAATCGGAAGTGGCCGATGAAGTGAATGTGACGCTGGATCGAATGTTAAGTGAAGCGCGCTATCGCGGGTTGACGCGTGAAGATCTGGAACAAAACCGCGCTCAGATTCTTGAGAGTGCTTCGACTGCCGCCAAGCGCCAATTGCGCTTGAGGTACATTCTTGAGGCGATTGCCGAGGCCGAGTCGATTGAGCTGACTGAGGAAGAGATCGACGCGAAACTAAAGACATTGGCAGGTGAATTTCGTTCGACGCCCGAGAAGGTACGTGCGCAGATTGAAAAGAACGGACGGATGGAGCAATTACGTGGTCAGGTTCGCGATGAAAAAACGCTCGCGTTTCTGCTAAACACAGCCAAGGCATAAGTGAGAGGACCCTGCTTTGCGGGGTTTTTCAAGGAGAGACGGCACATGCATTCAGCACAGGCAAACATGCTGGTTCCCATTGTGGTTGAACAAACCGGTCGTGGGGAACGGGCATATGATATTTATTCACGGTTGCTACAGGACCGTATTGTTTTTATTGGGACGGGGATCAACGACGAAGTCAGCAACGTGATTGTTGCGCAATTGCTCTTTCTTCAGGCGCAGGATGCGGCTAAAGATATTTCAATCTACATTAACTCGCCAGGCGGGTCGGTCACGGCGGGCTTGGCGATTTACGATACCATGCAGTTTATCACCTGCGATGTCGCCACCTACTGTGTCGGGCAGGCGGCCAGCATGGGCGCGGTGTTGCTGGCTGCTGGAACCAAGGGTAAGCGGTATGCGTTGCCCAACGCACGGATTATGATTCATCAGCCTTGGGGTGGTGCCGAGGGTAAAGCGTCTGATATCAGTATTGCGGCAAAGGAAATTTTACGCCTCAAAGATCGCCTAAACGAGATTCTTGCTGTGCATACCGGTAAAAAGGTAGATGAGCTCTCGAATGATACAGATCGCGACTATTTCATGTCTTCCGACGAAGCCAAGGCTTACGGATTGGTTGACGAAGTATTGACCCGTCGCCAGTTGGAGAAATAAGCGATGGCAAAACGTACAACGAAGACCCCGCCTCCTGGTCTGCACTGCTCATTTTGTGGCAAAAGTGAGGATGGCGACGTTCTAATTATTCCAGGGCCAGGGGTGAACATTTGTAACGAGTGTGTGGATATTTGCTCTCGGATTATAACTGAAAATAAGCCCGAGGGTATGCAAAGCAACCGCGCACAGAAAGCGCAGTTGCCACCGTTGAAAGTGCCGGCCCCAGTTGAGATTAAAGCGTTTCTGGATCAGCATATTATTGGCCATGACCGTACAAAGAAACTGTTATCGGTAGCGGTGCACAACCATTACAAGCGGCTCAATCAGCCGCAAGACAGTCAGAGTGACGAATTTGCTGATGTCGAGATCGAGAAGAGCAATATCTTAATGATTGGACCCACGGGGTGTGGTAAGACCCTGTTTGCGCGGACGCTGGCGCGGATGTTGGATGTTCCCTTTGCGATTGCTGACGCGACGACCATCACTGAGGCTGGTTATGTCGGTGAAGATGTGGAGAACATCCTGCTCTATTTGTTGCAGGCGGCAGACATGAATGTCAGCAAGGCCGAGCGAGGAATTATCTACATTGACGAGATCGATAAGGTTGCTCGTAAGACAGAGAATGTCTCGATTACGCGTGATGTCTCGGGTGAAGGGGTTCAGCAGGCATTGCTCAAGATTCTGGAAGGTAGCATTGCACGTGTCCCGCCACAGGGGGGGCGTAAACATCCGCAACAGGAGTATATCGCGCTGAACACGCATAATATTCTCTTTATCTGCGGAGGCGCTTTTGTGGGGCTGGATTCGATTGTTCGGCAACGCGAGGGGCGTCAGGCGATTGGGTATGGCGAACAACACCGCTTAGAACACAAGGCAAAGGTGGCTCAGGACGATGATCATCCAGCGCCACTGGCCGTGCAACCCGAGGATCTGATCCGTTTTGGATTGATTCCTGAATTTGTAGGCCGTTTGCCGGTTTTGACCTCAATGAGTGAGATGACGGAAGGTGATTTGGTTCGGATTTTGACGGAACCAAAGAACTGTTTGACACGGCAGTATCAGAAGTTGCTTTCGATGGAGAAGGTTAATCTCACGTTTGACGAGAAGGCGTTGCGCACCATGGCACGGCTGGCGATGAAGCGCAAGGCCGGTGCACGCGGGTTGCGGGCGGTGATGGAAGATTTCATGATGGAGATCATGTACGAGACACCCGGCAATACGAAACGCAAAAACATCTGCATTACATCGGAAATGATCGAGACGCAGGTTGGCAATATCTATAACGAGAGTGCTGTGCGTCTGCTGGGCTAATCAAATGGTTAACAGCTGGAATGTGCCTTACGGCCGAGGGACAGCGATAGAAAACACGTTATTTCCCTCTGCCTCACCCTCTGGGAGAGGGTTGGGGTGAGGGTTGCGGGCTCTGTCCGCATTAGACCGCTGAGGCAACAATGCGGTTATGTTCGTTTAGTCGTACAATTCGGGGTTGGTGAGCGGTAACATCGCTCGTTTCTCGCTGACACCAAATCATCACGATCAGGCGGTCGCCCACTGACCCCTTGTACGATGCTGCGCCATTCAGGCAGGCGACGCCACTTCCGCGAGGCCCGCGGATGGCGTAGGTCTCAAAGCGTTCGCCGTTATCCAGATTGGCAACCAGCAATTTTTCAAAATTAAGAATACCGACCGCATCCATCAGATCCTCGTCGATCGTCAGGCTGCCCTCGTACTCCTTGTCAGCCTGCGTCACACGTAAGTGGTGCAGTTTGGCTTTTAATAACGTACAAAGCATTCCATTTCCTTTGCAAAGGCCAATCATTATAATTTTTATGCGGTAGAGTTGCAAGGCGAACTCTTTTGTTTTCGCTTCCCTGAAACAACTATGCTACCTTTAAAAAAACAAGGAGTTTCTTAGTTATGTTTCGTTTAGGGGTGAATATTGATCATGTTGCAACCTTACGGCAGGCGCGACACACAGCTTACCCGAGCATTGTGGACGCTGCAGCGATTTGCGAGAAGGCTGGCGCGCACGGGATCACCATTCATTTACGTGAAGATCGTCGGCATATTCAAGATGCGGATGTTTATGCCTTGCGCGATCAGTTGACGACCACTATGAATCTTGAGATGGCGAATAACCCTGATGTTGTGGCCGTGGCTCTGGCTGTTAAACCGCAGGAGGTGTGTTTGGTGCCAGAACGGCGTCAGGAACTCACGACTGAGGGTGGGCTGGATGTAGCAGGTCAGATCGAGACATTATCACCGGTGGTGGCTCGATTGCGCGAGGCGGGTATTCGCGTGAGTCTTTTTATCGATCCAGATGAGGCTCAGGTGGCGGCAGCCGCGGCGATGGGCGCACCCTGTATTGAATTGCATACCGGTGCCTATGCGGGGAGCGTAGGCGCTAGGTATGAAGCCGAACTCAAACGTCTTGAGTGTGCGGCGCAACAGGCCCATGGGCTGGGACTCCAACTCAATGCGGGGCATGGGCTAACACTGGACAACATTACGCCCATCTTGGGGATTCCCCATCTTGATACGCTCAATATTGGACACAGTATTGTGAGTCGTGCGTTGATTGTGGGTCTTGCGGAGGCAACGCGTGAGATGCTGGCGAAACTGGGTGCTGTCAAAAGCTGATACGCTGATTTTTCGTGGAGAGAGGTCTAGATGTCTTTGCAACGTGGATCATACGGAATTGAGTTTGACGGCCGTCAAGGTTCGCCATTACGCAAACTGTGGGTTCTTTTGGCGGGGTTGCCGGTTTTGGCGGCAGCGTTGATGTTCTTTCGCGGCTGCTCCGGTGTCCCAGCGCGTGTGCCAGAGGATGGAGAGAGCGTGGGGCAGACTCGCTATCGCTCGATGGAAGTTGAGACTGAACGTGAGCGGCCGTCACTCTTTCGGCACTTTCTTAACTTAGGGGGAAGAAAAAAAGAGCAGTCTTCAGAGTCGGCTTCGGATTTGCCTGATCCTTCAACACCTCAGCGAGAGGTTGCTTCTGTGCCTGCGCGGGTTGTGCAGGCACAGTCGCAAGAAGTCAAGCGTCTCTTGGCACAGGTAACGGCACGGCAGAATGAGGATGATTGGGTGGGTGCCCGTGGACTGTTGTTGGAGGTGTTATTACGACCGGACGCAGAGGAAGTCCGAGCGTTTGCAGAGCGTGAGATTAGTCAAATCAATAGCACCTTGTTGTTTTCAGATCGGCCGATGCCTGAAAAGGTCAAACATCGCGTGGTAGCAGGTGATGTCATTAGTCGCTTGGCGCGTCAGTACGGCAATACAGCGGAGTATATTCTGCAAGCCAATGGGATTGATCGTCCGGATCGGTTACGCATCGGGCAGGAGATTTGGTTGTTGCGTGAGCCAACGTTTGAGTTGATTGTGCAGAAACATGCGTTACGTGCGATTCTGACACTCAACAACCAGTTTTGTAAAAGCTACTCTGTTGGGCTTGGACGTGAGGCCGAGGTTCCCTCTGGAACATATGTGATTCGCGCCAAGGTTGACAATCCCGTGTATCGGGCACCAAACAATGAATCCGTGGCGTTCGGACATCCACAAAACATCTTGGGAACGCGTTGGGTGGCGCTGAGTGCCACAGGTGCGACACCCAAAGTCGATCGCTTGGGGCTTCACGGTGTTTGGCAGGAGGTCGTGCTGGGACAGGTTTCGGACGAAGGATGGATTTATTTTCGCAACAAAGATATTGAAGAACTTTGCGTTCTGTTACCCACGGGGACAGCCGTGGATCTTGTGGAGTAGCGATTAGGTTGAGGGTGCCTCAACCGGGGATGCGCAGTTTGAAGCAACTGGCAGTCCCCATTCTCTGAGCTTTGCTTCGATGAAGGCTACACTCTGATCATGGGTTTCACGCGCGCCGAGAGAGGCGGGTAAAACCGGACCACAAGCAAAACGAATTGGTTTGTTGGGGTCGACCACTCCGAAATCTTTGATCCACTTTCCGGTCTGAAGAAAGTCGGTCTTGACGGCTAGCGGCACCACAGGTACACCCGCGCGTTCGGCAAGTTTGGAGCCCAGCGTGTTGAAGCGTTTACTGTCAAAGATCGCTTGACGCGTCCCCTGTGGAAAGAGCAAAACCGAATGGCCCTGAGCCAACCGTTTGCCACCTTCGGTGAGCACGGTCTTAAGATCCTCACGCGCATTTTTGCGGGTTACGCCGATGCATCCGACATGGACAGCGGAGGCGCCGACCAGCGGAATTTCAGTCAGGCTTTTCTTGAGGATGATGGCGAGTTTGCCAAAGGATAGCAGGGTAGTCGGAAAAACCATGGTTTCGAGCGTGCTCATGTGGTTGGAGACATAGACAACGGGTCCATGATAGGCCGCCCGCTGTTCAAATCCGTCAAAGGTGACAATGCCTCCGAGTCGCTCGGCGAAATTGACAGAGGCCATACAGGTTTTGGCCCACTGCGCATAATCAAAGCAATGGAACAGATGTGTCACCGCACACCGACAAACAATTCGAATGATTGTGAAGGCATATCGGATTGAGTTAAAGGTGCTGAGGCGGAGCTTTTCGGGCATCCGGTTTGCAGCAGCAGTTTCATACTTGCCGGTTGTCCGCAAGATTTCTTGAAAGTTACTATAATAAGTCATAGCGTTTGTACTATAACAAATGCTTTTGAACGTGTGCACGGCAAAAACAAAGTTGTGTTGCGCCTTTGATTTACGATAAAGTGACAAAGATGTCTTTGGATTTAAATACGATTGGTGCTCACTCGTCACAACGCAAAGGAGGTGCAGGGTGAAAAGATATCTTTGGTCGGGGATGGTTGTTTTGGGGATACTGAGTGTTCAGGCGCAAAGAATACCGGGTGTTCTGGAAAGCACGGATGGAACGCCGGTTGTTAGCGTGGCAGGGTGGGAGCAAAGTCGGCGACCTGAAATTCTAGAACTTTTCAAAACGCATGTGTATGGGCGTAACCCGGTGGAACGACCGGCAACGCTGACCTTCGAGTCGTTGGCGCCAGAGCGTGTGATGATGGAGGGGAAGGCGGTGCGAAAACGGGTTCGGATTTGCTATAGCGGGCCTGGGGGAAAAGGGTCAATTGCGTTGACAGCGTTTATTCCGCGTCAGGCGACCCCCGCACCGGCTTTTGTATTGATTTGTAATCGGAACCCCGCAGAAAATATAGATTCAGAGCGTGTGATCAAAAGCCCGTTCTGGCCTGTTGAGCAGTTGATTGCACGCGGGTATGCGGCGCTGGCTTTTTATAATGGGGATGTGGATCCAGACACAGATGATGGGTTTACCAATGGCGTGCATGGCGTTTTTCAACCTGATCCAACGGTGCGGGCATCAGATGCGTGGGGAACCCTTGCGGCATGGGCCTGGGGGGCGAGCCGGGTGATGGATTGGATCGAAAGCGAGCCGCTCCTTGACGCGCAGCGAGTGGGGGTTGTGGGGCATTCACGGGGGGGGGAAGACCGCGCTTTGGTGTGGTGCAACCGACACGCGTTTTGCACTGACCATCTCCAACAACTCTGGGTGTGGGGGTGCGAAACTGAATCGCATGGAGCTGCCGGAATCAGAGCATATCGCTCGGATTAACACTGTTTTTCCCCATTGGTTCTGTAGGAATTTTAGACAGTATAACAACAACGAGTCAGCGCTTCCGGTTGATCAGCACATGTTGATTGCACTGATGGCTCCCCGTTTGGTCTATGTTGCTTCGGCTTCTGAAGATGCGTGGGCTGGACCGCAAGGGGAGTTTCGCTCGTGTTTGTTGGCGTCACCGGTGTGGGCCCTCTACGAAAAAAAGGGGTTGGTCGGCGAGGTCTTTCCTGCAATTGAAAAGCCGTTGCACGAGGGGTGTGTTGGGTATCATTTGCGAGGTGGTAAACACAATTTGGGAGTCTACGACTGGACCGGCTACATGGACTTTGCTGACCGGCACTGGAAACGTGAGGGGTCTCACTGAACTCAGAGGTATTCAAGAGAGTCGATCCTTTTGGAAAGGAGCGTTTATGGTTCCGCAATGGGTCATTGAAAAAAAACGGGATGGTGGGGTACTTGATGAGGCGCAAATTCGTGCTTTTATCAAAGGATATAACGAGGGGACAATCCAAGATTATCAGATGGCGGCCTTGGCAATGGCGATCTGTTTACGGGGCATGACGCCAGAGGAAACCGCGATATTGACGGATGCGATGATGCGTTCAGGAGAGGTGCTCTCGTTTGAAAAGTGGCCACAGCCCACCGCGGATAAGCACTCGACAGGTGGCATTGGGGATAAACTCTCGCTGATGATTGCGCCTCTGGCGGCTTCGGTGGGTGTTGCGGTTCCAATGATATCCGGGCGTGGATTGGGAATCACGGGTGGAACGTTAGATAAATTAGAGTCCATTCCCGGCTATCAGACGCAACTCTCCGCAGACGAATTTAAGCGCGTTGTGGCTGAAGTGGGGTGTTCCATTGTCGGGCAGACCGAGCAGTTGGCCCCAGCAGACAAGAAACTCTATGCGTTGCGAGATGTAACCGGGACCGTCCCCAGTGTGCCGCTTATTACGGCGAGCATCATGGCCAAGAAACTGGCTGAAGGTGCCGAGTCGCTGGTTTTTGATGTAAAATGCGGTACGGCGGCTTTTATGCGCACCCTTGAAGATGCCCGCGCGCTTGCTAACAGTCTGCTGGCGGTTGGAAACCGATTGGGACGGAAGATGGCAGTCTTAATCACGGAGATGTCACAACCTTTGGGGCGCAGTGTCGGAAATGCGGTTGAAGTTGCAGAGGCCATCGAGACCTTACGCGGGGAAGGGCCTGCGGATACGCGGGAGCTGACCCTTTCCTTAACGGCACGAATGGCGCAGTTAGCGGGAATCCATGCCGACCTAGCCAGCGCACGAGACGCGTTGACGCGTAAGTTGGATCACGGTGACGCGTTGGAGGTGTTCCGCCGGATGGTGGTGGCGCAAGGTGGCGATGCGCGTGTTGTGGACGATCCGAGTCGCTTGCCACGTTCAAAGGCTTGTGTTGAAGTTCTTGCGGGTCGCGAGGGTCAGGTGGCACAGGTGGATGCAGAGCAGATTGGCCGTGTGGTTCTGCGTTTAGGCGGTGGGCGTACGGCTACAACCGATGCGATTGATCCAGCGGCAGGCATTGATCATCTGGTTCAAGCGGGTATGCGTGTCGAGAAGGGTCAGCCGATGATGCGACTCCTCGCACGCGATGAAACGCTGGCCCGCTCGCTGATCACCGAGGCAATGGCAGCGATCACCTGGCGCGAAGAAGCACCGGTGCCGGAGCGGCGGTTAGTTCTTGAAGAGGTCTCAGGGCCATTGAGTGCGACCTCTCAAAAAGTCAGCGGGTGAAGGAGTTTCGATGAAAAACAGCCAGTCGGTTGGTTTGAGTTTAGCGATACGTGAAGAGTTGGTGGCTTCAGCGCGTGCGGCGGCGCAACAGGCTTATGCTCCCTATTCTCATTATTTGGTCGGAGCGGCGCTGTTGACCCGCAGGGGTGAGATCATCAGCGGGTGTAATATCGAGAATATCTCTTATGGGCTTAGCATGTGTGCAGAACGCGTTGCGCTGTTCAAAGCGATTAGTGAGGGACATCGCGATTTTGCGGCACTGGCACTGGCTGGAGGTACGGAACAAGCGGCGCTTCCCTGCGGGGCCTGTCGGCAAGTGTTAGCCGAATTTTGCGAGTCAGGAATGCCGATTTTCTTTGCGCGTCTGACTGGTGGACGGATACGACGAAACACAGTCGGAGGGCTTTTGCCTATCGCTTTTGATACACTGAAGTAGATAAAGTATAGTTGAATGCTTCATTTTATGAATGAAATAGTGCTTAGATTGATTTGACAAAACAGACACAATAGCGTATTTTTGATTCAAACCTAAACAAGTAAGTGTTGTTGGGTTGACAGGGATTGATCAAAAACGGAGTGGATTTATGAGCAAGCGCCTAAATGGATTGTGCCATGTGGTTATCGTGTTCCTAGTGGGATTATGTCTTTATTCGCAGGCGCAAGGAGTCCCTGAGGGGAGCTTGGTGACGACGCTTTCCAAAGAACAGATAAAGGAATTTTCAACACTGGTTTTTAATCGAGATCTTCGTCGGCAGGAGTTAGCGGTTACGCTGCGGATAGGCGCTGAGAAGCAACGTGAACTCAAGGGGTTTATGGACGAAATGGCAAAAGAGTTTGGGATCAAGCCTGAATATTCGTATTCCTACCAGATAGAGGAGAAACAGCTCTATCAGCTTGTTACCAACAAACTTGATAAAGCCGGCAACCCAGAGAAGAAGAAAGTTCGCAAGGTTAAATCAGACAGCGAATCGCAATATCTTTCCCGACTGTTGGTGGCACGTAAGCTAACGGAGAACCAGATTCACGTTCTGGCGCAATTGCGTGCTGAAAAACAGAAAGAGGCGCAGCTTCTTGATGAAAAACTGCGAACAACGTTCAAACTCGAGCCAACCGCCGGATATCGGCTCGAAGAGGCGAGTGGTAAGGTTTTCCGCCTGCCGCCGCCTGAAAAGTCAAAAGATGGTAAATCCGTTGTTGAGCCAAGTGCAAAGCCGAACAGTGGAACACCAAAGAGTCAGTCGAAATAACGCATTAATCTGCGAGGAGGCGTCATACCATGCAACCAATAACACGTGCAATCGGAGTGGTCTTGGGGATATTTTTCGTAGCGCAGAGTTATGCGCAAGAAGTCTTGGGGCCGATGGGAGGTGTTGGAGGTGAGGCACGCCGCATTGAGCAACAGGCCCTCACTCCGGTTCGTCCGCCAGACTCAAAGAAAAAGCAGAAATCAGCTGTACCGACTCCTAAAATATCAGCAGGAACGATAGCGAACGCAGGTGAAGGGTGGATTGTGGCTACGGTTTCGCTCTCGGGAGATCTGGCCTTTGCTGAGAAAATGGGGGTCCAGCAGACTCTCGAAGGGATGCTGGTGGGAGAGACGGCTAGAAATCGTGAGGAGGTCCAAGAGGCCTTGCGTAAGGTTTTTAGCAGTTTTATCGATGAGGGCTATTATCTGGCTCGTGTGTCTCTGCCGCGTGACCCGTATGACGCCAAAACAAAAACAATGAAGGTGACGGTTGAACAGGGCTTGATGGGAAACATCCGAATCAACTTTGCCAGTGATCGGGAAGACGGACGTTGGTACAGTCGGGAACAGATTGCCCGTCGTTTCAAAGAACTTAAACCCGGGGATACGTTCAACTACAAGCAACTTTACGATAGCCTTTATGAAGTCAACTCACATCCTGACTTGACGCTCGACACCAAGATTTCCGTTCGTAAACCGCTTGAGGGAGAGGGTGCTGATCGGCATGTGGTGCGGTATGCTGATATTGACTTGACGGTTAAAGAGCGTTTCCCGTTACATGCTGTGCTTGATATTAACAACCATGGGATCGAGGCGATCGATGAGTGGCAGAGTTCTCTGACGCTTCAGTATCTGAATCTCACAAAAGCAGATGACGTCTTAACCCTGACGCCTTCCATGTCAATGAATGGGTCAATGGTTTCAATGGCCGGTAGCTATATGCGTCCGCACGATATCTGGAAAGGCGGGGCAACTACACTCTACGCCGGTTGGTCTGATCTGAATACGGATGATGTTGTTCCGAACATTGATCTAGAGGGCAATGGCTGGTTTATGGGCATTGTCCACTCCTACACCCTGCTTAAGAATGATGATCACTTTGTTTCGCTTTCCGGTGGTCTTGTTTACCGCTATATTGAAGATCAATTCTCGGCTTTCAACATGTCATTGCAAGAACGCAACGTGTCGGTGTTGCCGCTCTCCATTGCGTTGAGTTATTCCGGCCGCCGGGCGGATGCGTTTCGAGGTCGTAACTTTGCAACCTTACAGGGCATCTACAATCTGGCCGCAGGTGGCGACAACGAACTTGATGACATGTGGGTCGATGCCGAGGATAACTATATGATTGGACGGTTGCAGCTCGCTCGTCTGCAACCCCTCTTCGGTAAGCTCGACCAAATGCAGAATCAGGTTCACCAGTGGATCCTTTTCTTGAAAGCTGAAGGTCAGTATGCCTCTTCTGCTTTAATCCCAGCCGAAAAATTGGCGTTGGGTGGATACAATACGGTTCGCGGTTATCAAACCAAGGGATATTTAGGGGATAATGGGGTCTATGGAACCGTTGAAATGCGAACCCCCATTCTACTGGATATGATCTCCAACACGTTTGGACGTGAATCCGGCAGTACGCCTCTTGATCGGCTTCAGTTTGTCGCCTTTGCTGATTTTGGATTCGTTGAATTCATTGATCCGCTGCCAGGGGCAGAGGATAATGAAACGTTACTCAGCGTGGGTGGTGGCATTCGCCTTGCGGTGACGAAATACAGTCAACTGAGACTTGATCTCGGTGTTCCTGTTACATCGTGTTCCGGCGATGATGATTCATCCGAGTGCTATCTGGATTGGCAACTTCAATTTTAACGCACGATCACATGTTTCACTTGTCCTTCAAGTAAGAGGGTTATACCATGAAAACAACACAAAATTCCTTGTTTAAAAGTAAAGCGATTCGCCGCGTTCTTTCGGCGTTTGCAGCGCTTAGCGTATTTCTGACCAGCATGCCAATATCGGTTTACGCGCTGGATTATGGCAACGCGACGCCAGTATCCGGTGGCATCTCTGGCGGCACGGTCGGCACTGCGACTACCATCAATCAAACGGGGGCCGCTGGGATTATCAACTGGACCCAGTTTGATATGGCCTCTGGTGAGACAGCCACATTTAATCAGCCGTCAGCGGCTGCAGTGACGCTCAATCGTGTTACGGCAGATATGGACGGTACGCAGATCGCTGGTACGATCAATGCCAATGGAGGCGTGTGGGTGGTCGATGCCAACGGCGTCTTTATTCAAAATGGTGCGAGCATTAACGTGGGTTCATTCGTGGGTTCGGCGATGGATATTTCCGATGCCGACTTTCTCGCTCAAAACTGGAATTTTGACTCGACAATCGGTGGTGCAGGTAAAGTCGAAGTGCAAGCGGGTGCAACGATCACGGCTGCGACGATTGCAGGGCTGCTAGGTGGAGAGGTGACATTAAACGGCGCGATAACCGCGCCACAGGTTGTTGCTGCGGCCGCAAGTGGTACGATTGCAATTGGAAATGTTGGCGGGGGAACCATCACCATTGATCTTACAGGCGATGCCAGTAGTGATATGCAACTCGGCGGGACCATCGCGGGTAAGCTAAACGCTGCAGTTGAAGGCATGGGAATTGCGCAGGATGCGGTAGGCATGGGTGCCTTGGCGGTTAGCGGTGCGGCTGACTTGATTGCAGAGGGTGGTGATATCAGCCTGGACAATCTGGCCAACGACTTCCAGGACGGCGTGACGGCGCATGCGGGGCTTGCGCTGTCGCTGGCCGACACGGACGGCATCACATTGGCCGATGTGGATACGGCCAACGGCGC
>CAZSUM010000019.1:433-17284 GCA_964610015.1 uncultured Lentisphaeraceae bacterium | reverse complement strand
GGCGAACCGGTCTTGGGCAATATTCACTCCTTTTGCACACAGGGACTCCACTCAGCTTCTTCTTTCGCCGTCATCAATGACACCCATGAGAATCACAAGGCTTTTACTTTACTGGCTGAAAAAATCGAAACCCTAAATCCCGCTGTAACCGTATGGAATGGCGACCTCTGCAACTGGTTTGACAACCTGCCACGGATGATTCAAACCCTGCTTAATCCAGGTCAATCAGGGTTTGCCGTTAATCGTCCATTCCTCTTTACACCCGGCAACCATGACTATCGAGGCGTTCTCGCGCGCGAACTCCCGCGCATGTTGCTGACGCGTGAACCCACCGAACGTAAAAACATCTACTCGACGCTTGAGCGTAACTATGCGTATCGGCAGGGTGAGATCGCCCTGATCGGTCTTGACACGGGCGAAGACAAACCCGACTGGCGAAGTGAATGGGGTCAACTCGCTCAGTTCACCCCCTATCGTGAACTTCAAGCACGCTGGTTGGCCGACACATTGGAGCGTCTCGAGATCAAGAGCGCCCCCTACATTGTGGTCTTCTGTCATATCCCCCTGTTTGATGGATCAGCACAGGCCAATCCGGGAGATCGTGAGACCGGGTATGCCTCTTGGCAACGTCACTGCCACGATTTGTGGTCGCCGCTCTTTGAGCACTATAACGTTCAACTGGTCATCACCGCCCACAAACACAAATACCGCTTCGACGCACCCACAGCAAAGCGCTCTTGGGCACATCTCGTGGCTGGTGCTGGGTGCGACGTTCCACCGCGTGGCCAATTGACCGTGATTGAAGGCAAGACCAGCAAGGCACGCCTACAAATCACAGCACACAACCTAAGCGACTCATCAATCCTTGGCGAGCACACCTTCCAGCCGCGTCGCGTCTAAACAATAGTCGTCTCGCCCAAAAAGAAAACGCTTCAGTGTGTTAAGCGTTCTTTCTCGTTGCGACGGGAGAGAAAAACAGCAAGGCCCTTGTCATAAACCTGTGTCTGCTCGCAAAACCAAACAAGTAACCACTTGTTAAGTTCGATCAGCCTCAAGTCAGGAGCACTCAGCTGTTGTTCTGGTTCACACCAACGATCCGTCTCCAAGCGAAATTCATCATGCTTGCGGACATGCGCCTCGTAGCCAGGATAATTGAGCGATCGCATCAACGCCTCTTCGGCGTCAAAGTGCTCAATCGAATAGGCCAAAACTGACCTCAACGCCGCTTTAAACGTTTCGTCGTCACTGTGTGCCTGTGAATTCACCACAAACAACTGCTCCACCAAGTTGAGATATTGTTCGTGCTGATTATCAATCACAGGCACGCCTGTACGAAATAGATGGCGATCAATTTTCAATAGTCATTCCTTAAGAAGGTGCCCGCAGAACTTACAGGGCCTCGTGCTTGGCCTTAATGCTGTCGGCCAAGGCATCCAGCGCAGCCAGTGCTTCAGCTTGCGGCACTCCTTTGCACATAATTGTGGCGAGGACTTCTACTTTGAGATTCGGGATCAAGGAGGAAACCTGCTCCACCGCTTTTGTACCCCAGCCGTACGATCCAATGATGGCCGCATACTTGACCTTAGGACGCAACGCATTGGCAAGGTGAGTCGCCGCAAAAACATGCGGATGCGGACCAATATGCACCGTCGGTGTGCCCACAACGAGGGTTGCGGCATCCACCAACGACATGGCCAGTTTGCCAATATCAGTCACAGACAGATCAAAAGGTTGCACACCAACCCCTCTCTCGGTAAGCGCGGTGACCAGATGATCGACCATCATGGCCGTGCTCCCGTGCATCGACATATAGGGGATCACCACCAGATTCGCAACCCGATCCGAGATCCAATCTTCATACGCGGACAAAATGATCTCCGGCTGGTCATGTAGCGGTCCATGGCTGGGGGCAATCAGATCAACCTGTAGCTCGCGCACTTTCTTCATGTTGTTGCGAATCATGGAGCGAAACGGCATCATGATTTCAGCATAATAGCGTTTGGCCGCCTCACAAACATAGGGATTTGAACCGGAGCAGAGATCCGAGGTGGCCAGATGCGATCCGAACAAATCACAGGAGAAAAGAATGCGGTCCTCAAGCAGATAGGTTGACATGGTTTCCGGCCAGTGAACCCAAGGGGTATAAATGAATTTGAGCGTCTTTCCACCTAACGACAACGTTTCGCCATCTTCAACCGTCTGAATCCGTTCAGGCGCAATCAGCAAATGGTCGATCAACAACGGCTTGGCTTTGGGCGTGCAAAGCACGATCGCTTCAGGATATTTAGCCAGCACCACAGGAATCGCACCCGAGTGATCCTGCTCTGCATGCTGCGCCACCAGATAATCCAAGCGGGGAACCTCTGCCAACTGATCCATCAACACCTGCGTCACCGCAGGATCAACCGCATCCAACAACACTGTTTTTTCAGACCCTTTGACTAGATAGGCATTATAACTTGTTCCATCCGGCAGAGGAACCAGCGCATCAAACAAACGTCGATTCCAATCGACATACCCCAACAAGTGTACGTCTTTACAAATCTCTCTTGCTTTCATAATTTTCTCCTTAATGATGTCAAAGCTTTGCCTATTCAACACAAAACGCAGCCACAAGAGCCAAGAATCCGCCTTCCGGAACAACCATGTTTGTGGTTCTAATGGTGGATATCATGACTAATTTACAGGGGCCTGTCAATGCGCGACAGACCTCAAGAAGATTCTCTAGTCGATTTGTTTTCTCACCCAGCGGCTTGCATTCAAGGGCCTATTTGTGCAACGATGACATGGGGATGACGCATGGCAAAGGTCGCCGTGGAGTCCCTTATTAAGAAGGAGCATAACATGAAAAAATTACTCGCCCTTGCCGTTCTCTCAGCTAGCACCGTCCTGATGACAGGATGTGGCGTCATCCCTATGAAAGGTGCATCACTTGCGCCCATCACGATTGACCATATTGTTTCTGATCCGGTCGTCGATAACTCAGTGCGTCCAATCAAGCGCGGCGAAGCCTATAGCGGCGGCATCCTTATTTTCAACACAGGTGATAACTCAATTGATACCGCAATGCGTAATGGCGGCATCTCCAAGGTACACCATGTTAATTACAGCATCATGAATATTCTCTACCTCTACAATCAGACCACCACAATTGTTTATGGTGAATAACGTATAGCCCTTATCCGCGTCAGGAGAACAATAAAAGACTCCTGACGCGGGTCTAAGAACTTTTTTCTGGAGCCTCGTTGCATGGAAGCGTTTGATTCTCTCACAGCCCTCTCACCCCTTGACGGCCGCTATGCCAATAAACTTGGCGCCTTGCGTCCCGTGTTTTCAGAGTTTGGTCTCATCCATCGACGTGTAGCCGTAGAGATCGCTTGGCTGGAAGCCATCTGCCACACCCCTGCGATTCCAGAAGCCCGAAGCCTAACGCCTTCGGAACAAGCGTTCTTACGTAATCTGGTTGACGATTTTTCCATTGCAGATGCTCAGCGGGTTAAAGACATCGAAGCCGTGACCAATCATGATGTTAAAGCTGTGGAATACTTTATCAAGGAACGCCTTAAAAACACTTCCCTTGCCGCCTTAAGTGAGTTTGTCCACTTTGCCTGTACCTCTGAAGATATCAACAATCTTGCACACGCCTTGATGTTACGCGATGGCTTGCGCATCCTGCGTACCGCTCAAGAACACGTCACCGATACCCTCGCGGCTTTTGCCTTGGAAACACGCTCTGAGGCCATGCTCGCCCGAACGCACGGTCAACCCGCATCGCCTACGACCCTCGGCAAAGAACTCGCCGTTTTTGTTCATCGCCTCCGCCGACAAGCCCGCCAGATCGACGCCCTTGTAATGCCCGCGAAACTGAATGGCGCGGTTGGGAACTTCAATGCCCACCTTTCGGCCTACCCTGATGTCGACTGGCCCGCTTTGGCGCGTTCTGTGATTGAAGACCATTTCGGCTTACACCAAACCCTGCTCACCACCCAGATCGAATCACATGACGGCATGGCAGAATTATTTGACGCGCTCATGCGCTGGAACACGGTACTCCTAGATCTCAATCGCGATATCTGGTCTTATATTTCGCTTGGTTACCTCAGCCAGAAAACCGTTCAAGGCGAGGTCGGTTCGTCTACGATGCCACACAAGGTCAACCCCATTGACTTTGAGAACAGCGAAGGTAACTTGGGTCTTGCCAACACAGTATTGGATCATATGGCGCGCAAATTGCCGGTCTCGCGCCTGCAACGCGATCTCACAGACTCAACCGTGCTACGGAACATGGGTGTCGGCTTCGGTTATTCGCTGGTTGCTTATCTCGCCACCAGCAAGGGACTGAGCAAAATCACGCTCAACGCGAAGCGTTTGGCCGAAGATCTCGATACCGCTTGGGAAGTGCTGGCTGAACCCGTTCAAACCGTGATGCGCAAGCTTGGCCAAGCGAACCCCTATGAGCGACTCAAAGCGTTTACGCGCGGCAAGAAAATAACCGCTGATCTCATGCGCCAGTTTATTGAGAGTCTGGATCTGCCGGAAGCTGATAAGCAACGGCTCCTCGCGCTGACACCAGCAAAATACACGGGTCTCGCGTCTGCGCTGGTTGAGATGATTCGCTAAGCCCACCGCGTACCCACAAAAAGCCCTGCTCAACGGTCGCGTGCTTGTCCAATCCGATTGAGCGCACGTGTAGGGCTTATTGAGCGTAACCGTGCGCCATTGAACCTGCAAGCAAGAGGCCCACCATGAACATTAATCTTTTAATCGACGCCCCTTTTTTTGCTTGGATCATCTTGCCTATTCTCATTCTCTGTGCACGCGTCATTGATGTTAGCATTGGCACGCTACGGGTTATCTTCGTATCCAAAGGGTACAAGCTCTATGCACCAATCCTAGGATTTTTTGAAGTGATCATCTGGCTGTTTGCCATGCGACAGATCATGAACCACATCGACAATATTATGTGTTATCTGGGATACGGGATCGGGTTCGGAGTTGGCAACTATATCGGCATCTGTCTCGAAGAACACCTCTCGCTGGGTACTGTCATGGTTCGTATTGTGCCACGCTTTGACACCAGCGATCTGATCTCCCATTTGCGAAAGATGGGATTTGGTGCCTCCCTAATCGACATTGAGGGCATGTCCGGCAAGTTGAAGATGATCTTTACCATCGCTAAACGAAAAGATCTACAGGATCTACTCGATATCATTCAGGAACATAACCCACACTCATTTGTTACGATCGAGGATGTCAGAACCGCAAAAGAGGGTTATTTTCGTCTCGCCCAAGGAAAAACCACCCCGCCGGTACGCTGGTTCAGCGCTATGCGAAATAGAAAATAAGGCCCAGTCAATCAAGACTGGGCCAACGCAAACGAAAAGATCAGCTTACCGCGCCGTTACCGTGCACCTTTTCGGCGACCTTTAGAACTCGAGCTACCCGTATTCGTAGCTACACGACGTTCCTGCGACCCAGAACGCGGGTTGCGCCCTGTGGCACGCGAGGGGCGCGAGGATTTCTTCGCCTCATCCTTGACCTCCCTTTTGCCTTCATCAGCCAACACGAAGTCTGCCCGCCGCTGGTTAAAATCAACCGAAGCAACCTGCACCTGCAACACGGTCCCAACCCGATAGATCGTCTGTCCGGCACTCAGCGACTCATTCGCTGGATTGAAGCGAACAAACTGCTTGGCAAGATTTGAAATGTGAATCATCCCTCCCATAGCCAGATCCGCAATATCAATAAAGACCCCGTAGTTGGTGCACTTCGCCACCACCGCACGATAGACGATCGGCTCACGCGCATCCACTTGCTGTTGCAAGAAGCGAAACTTCTTGATCTCAATTAACTGCCGCGATGCATCATCCGCAACCTGCTCCCGCTCTGTCGTCAGAAATGCAGTCTGCACCAAATAGGGCTGGGGCATTTTACCGCCCTTGCCATCTAAATAATTTGCCAACTGCCGATGCAACACCAAGTCCGGATAACGGCGAATAGGTGAGGTAAAGTGGGCATAATAGGATTTGGCCAATCCAAAGTGGCCAATCTTATCCGCCGAATAGATCGCACGTTTCATGCTACGCAACACCAACATGTGTGCATGATACCGCAAGGGATGCGTTTCGGTATCTTTCAGGAATTTAGCGAGACGCTTAGGATCTGAAAGATCGCCAGGATGAAATCCCAGAATCGTCAGATTGGCCTGCAACTCCTCCATCTTCTCCTCATCTGGCGGCTCATGCAACCGCGCCAGAATCTTGATGCCTCGCGTCCATAATTCCGTTGCCACAGCCTCGTTGGCCGCAACCATACACTCTTCAATTAACTGATGCGACTCATCATATGGACGCGTCATCAACCCCGTCATACGCGACTGGTCGTCCAACACCACTTCCACCTCTGGCACTTCCAAATCCAAGGCAGCCATAGAAAAACGATGGGCTCGCAACTGCGCTGCTAATTGCCACGTTTCCTTTAGCAACTGACGCGCTTTTTCCGGAACTTCGGTCAATCCTTCCGGTTGTTGATCCGAGATAATCGCCATCGCCTGCTCGTAATTCAAGCGCAGGCTAGAGCGAATACGCGATTTGGCAAAATGCCGGGCAATCATCCGTCCCTTAACATCAAAGGTCAAAAAGGCCGAGAAAGTCAGACGATCTTCATCCGGACGCAAACTACACACGCCATTGGAAAGTTGTTCCGGCAACATGGGAATTACCTTGTCGACCAGATAGACGCTTGTCCCACGCTCTCGCGCCTCACGATCCAAAGGCGACTCCTCACGTACAAAGTGACTCACATCCGCAATATGCACCCCTAATACTCGGTTCCCGTCTACATCGATTTCCAGCGAGATCGCATCGTCAAAATCGCGTGCTGTCGCGGGATCAACGGTCACAATATAGCGCTGACGCAAATCTTCGCGTTTTCCCGGACGACTCAAGCGTTGTGCAACCTTCTCTGCCTCGTCGATCACTTCAGCAGGAAAAGCTTCTGGCAAATCAAATTGCTTCATCACCACGAGGGTATCCAAAGAGGGCTGATCAGCAGGGCCGATCACATCCACAATCTCGCCTTCTGGAGCAACAAAGCGGTTTTCCCACCCCGTAAACCGAACCACCACGCGATCGCCTTGTTTGGCACCATTGGTGGTTGGAACGTAAAAATCCTTGCGATAAACAGGATTCAACGGCACCACGTAAAGAAATTTGCCAGTTGTCATTAACGTTCCGACAACATCCCGTTGCGTCCGTTCCACAATCTTAATGACTTTGCCTTTAGAGTCTCCGCCACTGCGATAGAGCCGCACCGTGACAAGATCGCCGGGCAAGGCGGTCCCTAGATCTTCAGACTCCACCCAGATAAATTTCCCGGTCTCACGATCCGTTACATTTCCCGCCCCGTTACGCACCATTCGCAACGCACCCGTAACCAAATCGGCCTGTTTACCGAGCGTATAGGCGTTGCCTTTGCGGATCTGGACAATCTCGCCACTCCGCACCATCTGTTGCAACAGATCATGCAACCGGGAGATCTGTTTGCCACGAAACCCCAGCGTGCGACTGATCTCTTTTGCGCTCCAAGCATGTTCCGGTTCAGTTTCGAAGAGGTGAAGAATCGCTAGATTCTCTTTATTGTTTTCTTTCATTGCTTTCTAGTTTACCCCAGATGAGCGGTTAATGTCTTTAAAAAAACGGGGCGCCCAGCTCACTCAGAGCATAGCCCCAAGGCCTGCCACAGTGTTGGATTAAAAGGCGCACAACGTGATGAACAGGATTCCCGACGACAGACTTCGCATCCGCGATACGCTTGGTCTGTTGCAAATAAAATCCCGGAGAGTGTTTTATTGGGTGTCATCAGACACGCCTCGTTCAACGTCACGCCAATCGCAACAGGAGCCTCGCTAAACAGTGTAAAAAGATCGCGCTGCTGTTCAATTGGCCAAATCTTACGCTCACCACTACCTGGCAGAAGGAAGGCCGTTTGCCCCAACTGATACCTTTTTTGCACCCTGTCGTGAACCACGTGAGTAGCGCTGTTCAACATCTGTTCTTTGAGTTGGTCCCACCAATAGCGTTGTAACAGGTCCATCGTGTCAATCTGAGCGTGTTCCATCTCTTCACCGCAAGTCACAAGGAGTGCAAACACACGTCCAACCCTTGCCAACTTATGCGCCAATACGCGACTCGTAAAAGTGACCTCCCCAAGCTGCACCTGTTCGCGCTCAACTTTTGTGACCAAAACTTCGAGCACAAGCGCCTTGGGACAACCGATCTGCTGTGCGCGCACGACCAGTTCTTGCAACTCCGTAGCCTCTGCGGAGCCTTCCTGAACACCGGCTTCAATCCGCAGGTGCTCTGCATCAAGAGAAAATGGAATTCGCCTCAGGATTGTCATCCTCACCCGTTCCTCTGTTCGGCATTCTCAGAAGCCAGATTCTTTCTCGGTTGGGTCTTCCCAAACCGTATAGCCGTTTCTGACAAGCCAATCCACGGCACCAACATGCCCCTGACGCGCGGCCTGCTTGCACAGCGAGACCGCTCGAATATGACTTGCATTGACCCCCCGTCCATACTCGTAGAGTTGCGCCAGATTGTAGGCCGCTTCCGGTATGTCCTGCTTCGTCGCTTTAAGAAACCACGCTGCGGCCTGGCGTTCATCACGCACAACCCCCTCTCCACGAAGATAGAGCATACCGAGATTATTTTGCGCTGCGGCGTATCCCCCCTCAGCCGCCTGTTTGAACAACTCATACGCCTTGACGTAATCTTTCTCAACTCCTTTGCCACGATAATAACACCCTGCCAGCGCATGTATTGCCCGAGGGTACTGCTGCTCAGCTGATTTAGCGTACCAGTTGAAAGCCCGCGTTAAATCCTCTGGCACCCCCTGCCCCTGCTCGTACATCTGCCCAATAAAAAACTGGGCGACCGCGTGCCGCTGTTCAGCAGCGTGTGCAAACCAAGTTAACGCTTTGATATTATCCTTCGCTACACCCAGCCCCTCCCGATAGAGCATGCCAATATTGACTTGCGCTTCAACATGATTCTGCTGAGCTGAACGCCAGTACCATAGGCCCGCCTCACGATAGTCCTGTGCGACTCCAAGCCCGTGTGCACAAACAAACCCATAGTTGAATTGACCATTCGCATTTCCACACTTAGCAGACTTCCGATACCATTTGGCGGCTTCGCTGGCATCTGCGGGGACCCCCTCACCCTTCTGGTAAAGCCATCCTAGATTATTCATGGCATTTGAGTGCCCTTTTTCTGCAGCACGTTGAAAAAGCCGCAATGCCAACTCGGTATCTTTCGGCAAACCATGGCCGCTGGCGTAAAGCGTACCGAGATTGTACTCGCCATTCATATCTGCCTGTAGCGCAGCCTGGCGAAAATAAGCGACTGCTTGACTATCATCGCGAGGTACACCCTCACCCTGATAGTAAATTAACCCCAAACGATTCTGCGCTAGTGCCTGTCCCTGAGTTGCGGCACGCTCATACCAGCGCCGTGCTGCTTCGACCTGCTTTAGATTGAGTTCCAGATCTACCGCAATTAAATACTGCGCCAACGCATTGCCTGAGTCAGCATGCTGCTGCATGAGGATGCGGCCTTCTTTTAAATAGGTCTCACGCACGTTATCGGAGAGTTTGCACAAGGGTTCCTGTGTCGCATAGACCGCCAGTAAAAAACGAAAGAATGGCTCCCCCGCCTCGGCCAGCGCACGTACTTCAGCAACCGCAACCATGAACTCATCCGCACTGCCCGCTGTTCGTGCATTGACAAAAAGCGTAACTGTATCACGAATCTTATCCGCTTCTGGCCTAACCGACGGCGTCTCCGCACACATTGAACACAGCGGCAACATCACAGCTAAACCAGCGCCCCATCCCCGTTGTCGCATAAACCGAAACAAGACGTACCCCTCCTCTTTCCGATTGACTTAACCTTGCCGCGACTCACCTGATCACGACCCTCTATTTATATTTGATGATCGACATATTTCGCCCCTCGCGTTGCGGATCAAACAACAAGGCGTCCGAGACAGGCGTATTTTTTGAAACGATCTTAGCATGTTTTTCACGCCAGCCTTTACGCCGGCTATAGACCGTCATCTGATATCCACGCGTCATAAAAAGCGGCGTATCCAACAATAACGCGAGGCCATACAAACAGCGCAACCAGAGTTCCGTTCCTCCCCGTCTACGTGCCGCCTGCCGCCGATCCAACCACTGCCGCACCAACTGTACCCAGAACCGACACGTATGGCGAAACCCCAATACATCAAAGCCGTCTTTTAGCAAACGGAAGATTTCGGCGGCATTGTATTGACCTCCGGCACCGGTTACCACGCGCTGCCGATTAATCGCTGCTGCCAAACCTAACTGCTTACGATACTCAACCGTCAGAATAAAATGCCCGTCTGTCTTCAATACGCGATGATACTCTCGCACCGCAGCCATGGCCGTCGCACCTTCGGGAAGCGCACCGTGCGCCACAATCACCACATCAAATTGTTTGTCATCAAAAGGGAGCTCCCCCTGTTGCCCTGCGCAAAAAACGGTTTCGCTACCTAATGCGCCAGCCACCAATTTCTGGCGCTGCGGGGTGGGCTCCACACTCATCCAATACCCACCCGTCTGATGAAGCATCCGACTGATTCCCGCATTGGTGAATCCAATGTCGAGTCCAACCTTAACGCCACGCGCCGCTCCATTGAGAAAATGCAAAACAGAACTTATTTCACGACGTACCGGTAGTGAATAAACGCTGCGGTCAAACAAGTTCTCCTGAATCTCACGCATGATGCCAGCTTTCCAAAGTGTTATGAGGTTAGCACGGTAAGCGTAGTAAGGTCAAGATACCCTCTTCCCCCTTCGGGACGCCGTAGCCTTGGCTGAGGTGTCGAGGCGTCCGAGTGCAGAGTAACATCCGCAGACATAAACCAGCGGACGTCTCGGCGAGACGTTCCTACCAAGGCATCGATCTTGCCCACTCGAAAATGTATAAAAATACTATTGCTGAACGCTACAGCACTTGCTACTGTACCAATTAACACAACCCAAATATATATAAACACCACACAGTTTCCTGCCGGGTTTACTCGGCAGGAAACTCTTTTTTTAGTTCTCTTCGTCGCACAACTTCTTCTTATTTACAGCCGCAACCCTTTTTGGCCTTTTGGCAATTTTCTTTCTTTTCGCAGGTATCGCATTTCGCGCATGCCTTTTTTGTGCAACTCGCCGCATCTTTTTTTGCGGTTGCGCTACAGCTACTCGCACACGCACCTGATGAGTCGCTCGTACCGGACTTCGCCGGACATTGCGCCATCGTCGTTGTTGCCAGCATGGCAGCCATCACCGTCAGTGTCATCACCATTGTTTTCATTCTCATATCCTCCCTTTTTACTTCAGCGTTTTAAACATACTGAAGTGATTTGATTGAGATTAAAATACCGGGTTTTCCTTTTTGTGTCAACCCTCTATTTGAAAAATTCGCGCCGCGTTCGCCCGCGTTTACCGTGGGGCGCTAACAGGACCGAGAATCCCTGAAAGATCATCGTGTAGCACGCGGGTATCAAGTCCATCGAGAATAATGATTTGATTCACGGTGCCGCCAAAAGCCTCGTTCCAACTCCACACGGGTTGATAGGCATGATCAAGTTCGATGATCTTCAAACCCGGTTTAAAATCTTTCTCGCTGTGCCCCGTCCAATTGGCCAACACGGTATGTCCATTAGGCAACAGTTGGAATCCAGCGTAGAAGTAGTTATTTAATCCCGCAGGCTGTTGGATAACCGTATCCTTCAACAAGAACCCATCTGGACGAAAGGTGAAGAATCCCTTTGCATAACCACCCGAGACCAAAACATTTCCGTCTGGGCTGTAAAGCGCCATATAGGTATTACGTGAACGGGGTAGGATAAATTTGCGCAACACACGATCTTTTGGTTCAATCCCTTCTTTCAACGAAACTTCATACGCCCCATCTTCTGACGCGATTAACAACGTGCCCGTCGATGTAAACCGTATCATGCGCACATACCGGATCGCTGGGGGCATCCGATGCGTATGCGTCAGACCATTATTCGCATCGAGCTCATAGACCGTACCCCCTTCGGTACCCAAAAAGGTTCTTCCATCCACCAGACGACGCGCTGAACGAACCCCTTTGATCTCATCGGAGATGAATCCACTGACGCGCTCGCGTGTCGCAAGGTCATAGACATCATATCCCGAACTACGATTGCAGAGCAGGCCATTGTTCCCAATCAACTGCATGTCCATCGCCACTTCCGGTAAACGCAGTGTCCAATTCTTGTTCGTATCTGATTGATCCACATGGTGGATCGAGCGATTCATATAATCACAGGCCAAAAACCGATGTTGGATAACCTCCGCTTGAGCAAGCAGAACCATCATGACCCCTGCACCGACCAGCCCCATCTTTTTCATAACTACTTTTCTCCCAACATCATCATTCGCGTTCATCCGACACAAAGAAATGAACCCGCAAAACCCACGCCACCCCTCGCTGTATCCGTGTGATTACAACGCGCGGCAGAGAAGCCCCTTGAGATAGAGCCCCTCGGGAAAGCAAAGTCCCTCGGGATGGTCTTCCGCTTGTTGCAAACGTTTGAGCACCTGAATATCACGCCGTGCATCAACCGCTGCGTCTGACACCACTTTATGAAACAACTCAGGGGTCATCAACCCAGAACAGGAGAAGGTTGCCAGAATACCGCCAGGACGCAATAATTTGATGCCCAACAGATTGATATCCTTGTAACCCCGCGCGGCCTTCATCAGACTGCCTTTGGAATCGGCAAACTTAGGCGGATCCAAAATAATTAAATCAAACGAGCGATTCTCATCACGGAATTTACGCAGTAGCTCAAAAACATTGCCCTGTACAAAATCCGCGGGGTTCACTTCACACGTGTTGAGTCGCGCATTCTCCTGAGCTAACTCCAACACAGCGCCTGACAAATCAAGATGCGTCACCGACAATGCGCCTGCAGAGAGCGCTGCAATCCCAAACCCACCCGTATAGGAAAAGGCATTGAGCACGTCGCAACCATTCGCATAGCGCTTGATTAGATTGCGGTTGTCACGCTGATCCAGATAAAACCCCGTCTTGTGCCCCGTCCGCACATCCACCCAATACCGACATCCATATTCAAGAATGCCCACACGTTCAGGAGGAGCCTCACCCGCCAACACACCCGTTGTAGGGGCCAACCCCTCATAAGCCCGAATATCCACATCCGAGCGTTCATATACCCCCCGACAAGGCACATAGGCCTGCAACGCAGCAACAATCTCCTGCTTCCACCGCTCAGCTCCTGCCGTGGTAAACTGACACACAATCCACTCGTCATACAGATCAGCGACCACACCCGGTAATCCATCTGCCTCAGCATGCACCAGCCGATAGGCGTTTACGTGATCTTCAGCAAGAAACAGGGCGCGAGTCCCTACCGCACGTGCCACACGCTCACGCATGAAGGCCTCATCCACACACTGCTTTTCATCGAACGTCCACATCCGCACGCGAATCTGGGAGGTCGGCGAATAGGCGCCCAACCCTAAGAAGGTACCGTCAGCCGCACAGACTCGTACCGTTTCACCAGATGTGGGCGTACCCGACTCTGCTGCAATTGCTCCTGAAAATATCCAAGGATGGCGCCGCATCGCAGAAAAGTCGCGATGCGGACGAAGGGTGATTTCGATCATAAAAAACCTATCTGATAATTATCATGGGTCCCACGCTATCAAAACCTTCAGCGTTTTTCGGGACCTACGCGCTCCAGAGGAATCCGCTTGAACCAAGGAGCCTGCTGCTTAAACATCTCACTGTCCTGGATCTTGAACTTGTCGGTATCAGGATCTAGGCTGTTGGGCAACGATGCCTCCATAAACGTCACACGGAGTTTACCCTCTTCAGTCTGAGGAAAGGCCGCGGCATCGCGTTTATTCACAGTCCCAAACACCAAATTATGCTCAAACGTCAAACGCGCCAACGAGGTTTTCAAAACCGAGTTATGCGCATTGAGAAAGAGCGGACAGTTCACGGCCACATTATCCCGGAAGACGTTGTGTAGCGGCAACTTGGGATCATCCTCCATGATGTTGACCAAATGTGGATACTTCTCCTTCCAAGGAGATTCCTGCCACTTCACGGCTTCCAATTTTGCAAGCAAATCCCAGCCATCTTTGGTTCCCTCACCCGGACGGGCACGTTTTAATCCACGGTCATCCAAATGCAAGGCAGAGGTACACTCGATAAAGAGGTTATTCTGAATCGTGTTGTACCGCCCACCTCCGACAAAAGCTGCCCAGCCTGCACGATAAAAAATGTTGCCATAGATCGTGTCGCCACTATCGCAATCGTCCAGATAAACGCCCATGACCATCACGTTTTCCTTAAGCGGCTCATAGTCCGGATTCAGGCCCTGCGCCTTTTGCCAATCAACCCCGGGTTTACCAAAATGGTGAAGATAGTTGTATCGAATCACATTGCCCTGTGAACACCAGTGACGGCCTGTATACAACCCTCCCCCGTCACCGCTTTCCATCATCGCTGAATGCACCTCGTTGTACTCAAAAATGTTCTCGTTACCGCCATACGTTACCGCAATGTAAGGCGAATCGTAGATCAGATTATGCGCCACACGAATGCCCACCCCACTGAAGTTCAGACATTTTCCATGCGTCCGCTGCAACCGTCCAGAGTGATGCAACTGACTATTCGTAACAAAGTGGTTGCAGGCTGTCAGCGATTTACGATCGCCGCCCGACACCGATACACACGTCCCGCCGGTATTGAAAACGTCGCATCGGTTCAGGCCACAGGCCTGACCACCCGAAATGGAAATGCCATTCGCCGTAATATCTGAAACACTCAGATTCTCAAGCACCACATCTTCGCAGTTCTCAACAGCGACAGCCCACTCGGTGTTGTACCTCAACACTAACCCGTCCAACCGCAGATGTTTTGCCTTTTTGATGCGAATCAGCGGATCTTTGTGATCTGTCAGAACAATTTCACTTAGATCGTTATTGACTGGATAAAAGTAAAGCACACAGGCTTCACGATCCACATACCACTCACCCGGAACATCCAGCTCTT
Source organism: uncultured Lentisphaeraceae bacterium (assembly GCA_964610015.1). Lineage (GTDB taxonomy): Bacteria > Verrucomicrobiota > Kiritimatiellia > RFP12 > UBA1067 > CAZSUM01. Next base: position 2,150 of record CAZSUM010000019.1, on the reverse strand, counting down.
CTAGCAGGTTGAAGGCATAATAGCGGCGTTTGGCTGTGTGCCACTTAGAGGAGTTTCCAATACCATACGTGTGGATCGCCGCAGAGGTGATCTCTTTCTTCTCTTTATCAATCTTACCGATTTTAAGTGTCTCGTTGGCCCAATCATGGCACCAGAAGCCGTTCAGCCAGACTCCTTTTGAGACATCCCACCGCGCAGGAGCCTCCTCAGCATAGGTAAACGTTCCGCCACGCACACCAAATTCCCATTCACCCGTGGCCTTATCAATTGGCTTAACGCCCCGATCAATCACCGTGTCGATCTCAGCCCAACCTGTATTCGGCCAACGCGCCAGTGTCATCGACTTTCCCTTACTGAAAATTTCCATTTCAGACCAACCGCTAAATTTCTTGGGCAGAGGTGCCAACTGGGTGATCCCCACAGTCTTGAGATCAAACGAAACCACGTTACCACGAGCAGCCGCGGGAAGCCGCGCCAAGATCTCTGGATTCGTGACTTTTTGAAATCCCGAAGCAGCCAGTGTCCGCCCCCCGGTGATCAAGGCACCCTGTTTCGACGCACGAATCACGACCAATGCTTTGTCCGAGAGCCCCCCATCTGACGCCGTCAATTCACAGGTCTTGCCCGCCATGTTGAACGTCCCGGAAAGCTCAAGGGTTACGCCCTCAGCCGGAAAGGTGTTTGACCGCTTCATCTCGCGGATTTTATCAATCGCCTGACGCCATGTGGCCAGCGGTTTATCCACAGTTCCAAGCTGTTGATCACTGCCCTTCTGTGCATCCACATACAACACCGTTTGCGCCTGACTCACTGAGAATATACCCAGTGATAGCATCCCAATGGCTACCCATAAAAGTCTCTGATCGTGCATAAAGGTCCTCCCTGATGTAATAAAGGAAGAGAGTAGCTGAATGCTTTCAGCGTGTAAAGCATCCGCATACGTGTGAGTCATCATACTTTTGTGTTCCCAAAACAGGGGTTTTATGGTTTGATTCGCAATATGGATTCACGTGCGAAACGCTTAATCGTCAATGCCATTACCTTTGGTCGTGTCCCCTTCGTCATGCTCTTCATGGTGTTGGCCATCCTACACGCCTATTCCGTTCGGCCGCCACTCTATTTGGCGGTAATAGCCACGCTTTCTCTGGCGATCGCTTCCATCACCGATTTGTACGACGGCATGCTGGCACGCAAATGGCATGTGGTCACGAGGTTTGGAGCCATGGCTGATCCACTCATGGACAAGGTCTTCTACCTCATGGTTTTCCCCACCTTGCTTTGGTTGTTGAGCCGTCAGCCGGATGAATCCACGCATGCACTCGTTATGCTGATCTTTACCGTTCTCTATATCCTGAGAGACCAGTGGGTGACGTTTCTACGCTCTGTCGGCTCACTCTTTAACGCAGACTGCCGTGCAAATTGGATGGGAAAGTTTCGTACAGCCGCAAGTTTTCCGGCCGCCTGTATCATCTATGTTTACGCCGCACTGCACCCGTTCTTTCTGCCGCGCGTCCTGATCTTCAGCATTGAAGCCTTCCTGATTGTCATTAACTTTTGGTCGATCGTCGTCTACACGCGACAGTACCTGCCGTATCTTAAACAGGCCATGAACAAGAACTCTGACACGCCTTAACCCATCTGCGAACAATGACAGGAGGGCGCAAAATGAAACCGACTCGTTGGCGCATTTGGATTATTTTTCTTCTCATCGTCTCGG
>CAZSUM010000019.1:0-423 GCA_964610015.1 uncultured Lentisphaeraceae bacterium | reverse complement strand
AGAGCGGATTTCCAGAGCCTGAGACCCTGGCAGGTTTGGGCTTGGACGATCTTGGTGGCAACCCGTGCCGAAAGTCTCCTGCTCGCGTTCAACATGGCCGCTCCCAGTTCGGAGCTGTACGAAAGAACACTGAAAAACGTGACGGAACTGTCAACACTTCTGTTGCTCTCGGTCGTGATTCCCATGGCGATTGTGAACGTGTTGTGGCTCTTCGCCTTTCTAGGTGAACGCCGAGAGGTCCACCGTCTGAAACGACACTCCACTGACCCGACGAGCACTCCGCAGACGATGGCGTCATGCCCCCGTGAGGAACCTGCCTAAGGGGTAGGATGGGTTCGCAAAGCGTTGACGCGACAAGCACAGACACGAAGTGACCTGCCTCGGGGTAGCGACGGTTCCCCAAACCGTCCGTCTGCCCTGAGC
>CAZSUM010000018.1:14469-17648 GCA_964610015.1 uncultured Lentisphaeraceae bacterium | reverse complement strand
CCCCCATCGACAATTTTTATCGTGCGCGTCATCAACCCACGTGGTCTGGTTGAATACACCATCACGTGGCCTAAAAAAATTGACCTGCCTAACTGGCGTGTTTATACCCCCTCCACCACCGCGCTGCCCAAGCCCGGGCAAAGCGAATACTACCTCAAACCGCTCAAACGGCACATTCAGATTCAAACCACCCATCTACCGGATGGTCGAGTCCTTCAAGTTGGCAAAGGCTCTTTTTTGGAAGTTGATCAAAAGAGTATGCTCAAGCGTATTCTAATCGTTTTCGCGGCACTCTCCACCTTCTTTTCGATCGTCTCGGGTATTGTGATGATGATGATCACCCTGCGTCCGATCAATCGCATCACTGCATCCATGTCAGAGATCATCGAGACCAATGCCTTTGAAAAAGGCTCTCCGCCAGTCAGAAGTATGATTGCTGAACTCGACCGACTCGCGCAGCTTTTTACGATCATGACCGCAAAATATGCCAACCTGATCCGTGCGATGCGGGAAACCATGGACAATGTCGCCCATGATTTTAGAACGCCGCTGGCACGTATTCGTGGTGCCTCTGAACTAGCGCTCAACAGGTGTACTCATTCTCCTGACCTCCGCGAGACTCTAGCGGACATTATTGAAGATTGCGATCGGGTTCAACTTCAGCTGCAAAACCTGATGGATACCCGTGAAATGGAAAGTGGCTTTGTCGCACTGAACCGCCAATCTTTCAACCTCACGCATATTCTCGAGGAGGTTGTGGATGTCTACTCACTGATTGCTGAGGAAAAGTGCATCACGCTGACCTTTAGTAACCACTGCAAAAGCCAAGTCATGTTCTATGGCGACCGCAATCGTCTCGCACGTGTGTTTGCCAACTTAGTTGATAATGCAGTCAAATACACTCCCCGAGCAGGTCATGTTGAGCTTACCCTTGAGGCAGATAAAGAGTGCGTTCGTGTGTCTGTAGCAGACACCGGCATTGGCATCCCTGAATCAGAACAAACGCTCATCTGGCAGCGACTGTTTCGTGGCAAGCTGGCACGCGAATCTGAAAAAGGGCTTGGACTGGGATTAAACATCATTCAAGTAACGGTAACAGCGCATAACGGCACAGTCACCGTGCAGAGTACCCCCGGGCAAGGCACCCTCTTCTGTGTGATCCTTCCGCATGTTGAACCGACTTAGCCGTGCCTGATATCATCATCGGCATCTGAACCTATCCACGTGCCACAGTCACAACCCACACGGTTCGTGCACCCGCTTTTTTCAACACCTGAGCACAGGCAGACACGGTCGCACCTGTGGTCATCACATCATCAACCAGCAACACGCAGCGGCGCGTTACCCACTCAGGCAAGACCACCTGAAAAGCACCTCTCATGTTGTGATGTCGCGAAACAGCATTGAGGTGTGTTTGCGTTTCGGTTTGACGCGTCCTGATGAGCGCATGCAGATCACACCGCCGATCAATTCGACGCGCCAGTTCTGTAGCCAGCAAAGCGGATTGATTGTAGGACCGTTCGCGCACACGCACGGGATGCAGAGGCACGGGGACGACCACATCAATTTCCTCAACAGCAAAATACGTTTGCAAACACCCTTGAAGAAAATCAACCAGATCATGCTTTAGCCAGACTGCGCGCTGATATTTAAACTGGTGAATCACCTCACGCAGAGGTCCGCTAAATGAACTCGCCGCACGCGCCCGGTCAAAGGACGGGCGCATCGCACGACAAGCGCTACAGATAAACCGATGGTTCACTTTACCCGTAACGCGAAACCCACACTGTTCACAAAGTCCGTCCTCCGCGTGAACCAAATCAACCTTGCTGTAGCAATTCCAACAAAGATAGCGACCTGGCCGATCTGATAGGGCACCACAGGTAGCAACCGGACAGACTCGTGGATAGAGCCAATCCACCACAGGTTCTGCAAGCTGTGACCATGACCATATCATCCTGCGCCTCGCTTACCATAACTTTTCTGGATATGTGCCGTCTTGAACCAATGCTTGAATAACAGCCATCACCTCTGCCTTGTCTTCACGATAGGTTACGCCAAACCAGGCACTCTCTGTGGGAAGCACTTGCACGTCCACCCTTTTTTCACGAATCATCTCATCAACGACAAACGGAATATACCATTCGGCTTTGAGATCGTTTGCATGGGCACTCAACCAAACTGGAAAGCGTGCTTCAAGCTCATCAAACAGCGCCGGTGTAAACCCCCAAAGATTTAATGACACACGCTCTGAACCCGATAAATGAACAATCTGTCCTGGATCTTCTCGATTCTCAGCCCCCCCTGCCACTGGCACTAACCGCGTCATCTCTTGAACTGACAAAAGAGTTCCGTTCTTTGCCACCTGACAGATTCCACGCGCCACAGAACCATGCCGTGAAAGCGTCTGATCCAACCGATACCCCACCATCGCAAAGTGTTTTTTTTCATCGGAACATGACTCTTGCGCAAGGAAATCGCCTATTTTTTGAAACGCATCACGTCCGTAAAAATCATCCGCATTGATCGCAGCAAAAGGAGCGTTCACCATTTTGCGTGCCGCTCGAATCGCATGAGCTGTACCCCACGGTTTTGACCGTTCCGCTGGCATATTATATCCATCCGGCAAATCGGTGAGACTTTGAAACGCGTAGGCAACATCGATGGCCTCAGCATATTTGGCCCCCACTGTTTTTTGAAAGGCCTCTTCAAATTCGCGTCGAATTACAAAGACCACACGGTTAAATCCTGCTGCCAGTGCATCATAGACCGCATAATCCATTATCGTTGTGCCGTGTGGGCCAACAGGATCAACCTGTTTCAAGCCACCATAGCGGCTCCCCATTCCAGCTGCCAAAATAACCAGCGTTGGGTTCATGCGTTTCTCCTTCGTTGCTCACCCATTATACGAGTCAATCATTTTGCTAATTTTTCGCGATTGCACAGAGCAATACACCCCAGTCCGAAAAGGGTCAAAGTCGGGTCAATCACAAAATCCATGCCACTCTCTTTAAGCGCCCAGCCAGCATATCCACCGGTTGCCACGAGTTTGAAGTTATACCCTGTAACCTCTCGTAGATAAGTCACAATTTCTCGGACGATCCCACGATAACCAATCTGCGCACCAATGCGCATGGCTTGCTGAGTATCACGTCCGATTTCTGGGCAGGCACCGCGCA
>CAZSUM010000018.1:13089-14459 GCA_964610015.1 uncultured Lentisphaeraceae bacterium | reverse complement strand
CCCTCGGTAGCAACGCCGTACGCTCATACAAATAATCGGTCATTAGGGGTAATCCGGGCGTAATCACACCCCCAACATAACAGCGTTCGGGCGTCACAATATCAAAGGTCAGCGCAGTGCCAAAATCCGCCACAATAAGCGGTGCGCCATAGCGCACCACACCGCCACACGCATCCGCCAGACGGTCCGCACCAATCGTGTCTGGTGCAGGATAATCAATTGTGACATCCATTGGAATTCCAGCTTTGACAATCAACAAGCGACATCCCAATTCCTGTCGGATTATGCGTTGCCATGCTGAGTTGACCTTGGGAACCACAGAACCCAACACCACGCCATTTACACACCCACGGGCTGCTTTCCGCACAGCCGCAACACAGGCCTCGGGCTGTTTGCGAATCCCACCTTTGATATGACTCACCAGTGAAACGCGGCCATTAAAATAACGCCCGATGGCGGTGGAGGTGTTGCCTACATCGATCACAATCACACGCATGGAGACTCCACTTGCCATTCTAAAGACAGATCCACAGAGGGCGCCGAGTGCGTGAGACAACCCAGTGAGATCGCATCCACACCTGTTGCAGCCACCTCTCGGGCGCGTTCTAGGGTAATACCGCCAGAGGCCTCCGTCCGAGAGATCCCCTGACAACGTGCAACACACTCGCACATCATCTCGCATGTCATGTTATCGAGCATAATCCACTCGGGCTTCGCACGCAACGCGCTTTGACACTCCGCAACACTCTCGACCTCAACCTCAACCACCAAGTTTGGGAATCGTGCTCGCGACGCCTGAACAGCCAAATCCAGCCGATCCGGATCACCTCCCTGCCAGAGCTTCCGGTGGTTATCTTTAATCAGCACCCGGTCAAACAAACCAAATCGGTGATTGACCCCACCACCACAACGAACCGCATATTTCTCAAAGAGACGCAACCCAGGTGTCGTTTTCCGAGTATCAAGAATCTGAGTGCCGTACGGGTTAACCACCTCTACAAAACGACGTGTCAGGGTGGCAATCCCAGAGAGGCGTTGCATGAAGTTAAGTGCGGTACGCTCTGCAGTCAGGATTGAAGATGCCAACCCACGAATGGTGAGAATCGTTTCACCCGCCACAACATCCCGGCCATCCGGCACCTGTATGACGACCTCGATAGTCGGGTCCACACAGGTCAGAACTCGTTTTGCCACACAAGCCCCTGCAACACGACACGCTTCGCGTGCTAAGATTTCACCTGTTGCCATGATGGTCGGATCAACCAAAGCCAGCGTTGTTGCATCACCCACGCCCACATCCTCAGCCAATGCTAAAGAGATCATGGCATCGGTACGTGGATCATTCATCAATTCATCAGAAATCATATCGG
>CAZSUM010000018.1:2225-13079 GCA_964610015.1 uncultured Lentisphaeraceae bacterium | reverse complement strand
CTTCCTTTTCACCCGCTACATCCAGTTCGCCTTAAATGGCACCCCGTCAGATAGCCCGCGGCACCTCCAGCAAGATGGGCTGCATATGCCACTTGCGATTGCACAAAAACTGCATCCAGCACTGTCAGAACACCCAGCACCCATGCCAAGGTACGCGCGCGCATTTTTAAGGGAAAGAAAATCAGGAGTACATAAACCTCACGAGTAGGGAAAAGAGCCGCGTAAGCGCCAATCAAACCAAACACGCCCCCGGAAGCACCAATACACAAGGAGTGATCAAGCGAACGTCCAGCTGTAGAACCAGCTCCTACAAGATCCTGTAGCCCCTGTGGCATCCAACCAACGAGGACACTGGTAGCGGGAACGAAAGCGACTAGCGCAGTAAACACAAGCCAACCCAATCCGCCAAGAAATCCACCTGTTAGAAAGATTCTCCAAAAATAGCGCTTGCCAACCTCAGCTTCCAGCCCAGAGCCGAAAAACAACACGGTCAACATGTTCAGTCCCAGATGCAACCAACTCCCGTGCAGAAACATATACGTCAAAAATTGCCACAAAAAGCCCTGTTTCAACAACGGCCAATTTAGACCGAAACAAGAGAGCAAAGCTTGATCGTAATTGAAACGATACCCGTAAACTGAAACAAACTCAACACCTGCAGTGGTCTGTTGAATAATAAAGATGAACACACACACTGCCGTCAGCGTTACTGCTGCAGGTGCCATATATAAAAAACCACGCAGACGCCATAGGCCTCTGCGAATCCACGTGATCAAGCCAGCCTCCGTTTCCGGTTTCAGGCGGATTTGATCGCATCCCAGTTGACATAAAGCAAAGCCGTGACAATCAACATCAGCACGGTGGCGATAATCGCGCAAACGCCGCCCAATGTATCACTGCCGCTTCGTTGCTGGGTAGCCAACTCCTCCGCCGGATTCCGAAGGCGGGCCGAAATAAACGCACCCCCCTTAGTGGTGTTCGCCTCTTCTACCGCTTCGATAGATGACTTATACAATTTCATGAAAACAACTTACCAAATCATTGAGGGGTTGAGTAGTCGATTTTTTAAAGACTTGAGTCGAAAATTAAGAGGTCGAAATCTAACTTTGTGGGTGCGATTGCAAAATATTGCAACCGCACAGAATCCAGAAGTCAGAATTCAGGAGTTGTATGCCAAAGAGTTATGTCCGATTTCCGAACGCTTTTCAAGTCTCTGCTTCTAGGGACACCACATGTGGAGGCACTGTCTTGCGTAAGTCGTTGGGAATCAATTCTCAATTCTGACTACTGAATTCTGACTTCTTGGTGCGATGCAACGAAGTAAAATCGCACCCTAACTTTGTGATCAAGGGGCTTTAGACTTTCCTGAAATGCTAAGGTTATGTTAATGTAATACGACTTTTTATTGAGTTGGGCTAAGTTTCGCCCTGTGTGTTCTGTGCCAGAGGTTTTTGTGTATTTAAAACAGCTTGAACTGACCGGTTTCAAAAGTTTTTCTGACAAGACGCGCTTGCAATTTGAACCCGGCATGATTGCCATTGTCGGCCCTAATGGGTGCGGTAAAAGTAATGTCTCTGACGCCATTCGCTGGGTATTAGGCGAACAGCGGCCTACGGCACTACGCTGTGCCAAGATGCCAGATGTGATCTTCAATGGTACGGATTCCCGCAAACCGCTCGGCATGGCTGAAGTCTCAATTACCTTTGCTGATTGCGAAGGCGCGCTTGAGTCTGAGTTTGACGAAGTAACCGTCACCCGGCGTGTGTTTCGCACAGGGGAAGGCCAGTACTTTATCAACAAAAATCTCTGCCGCCTAAAAGATGTTCAGCGTCTTTTCATGGGCACTGGCATTGGCACGACCTCCTATTCAGTAATGGCTCAAGGACAGATCGACATCATCCTCTCGTCACGACCAGAAGATCGGCGACTCGTTTTTGAAGAAGCCGCAGGAATTACAAAGTTTAAAGCTGACCGCAAAGAGGCGTTACGCAAAATTGACCAGACCGAAGCCAACCTTCTGCGCCTAGCCGATGTGATTCGTGAAGTGAAGCGGCAGATCGGGACCCTGCAACGTCAGGCGGGCAAGGCGCAAAAATACAAGGCCTTGCGCGATGAATTACGCGGACTAGATATTTTTCTGTCCCGTCGTCGTCTGGCCGGATTTGATGTGCGTATTCGTGAGTTGGACCTCTCCATCCATGCGTTGAGTGAACAACTCGTTATGCATCAAGAGGTTGTTGCTGAGACTGAAGCGGACGCTGCCAACATTCACGGCCAGATTCATGAAACAGAAGAACGGATTGCCTCACTTACCGAACAGGCAACACAAGCCGACAACCGCTATATTCGCGCGCAAGAGGTGATGAAGGTTAATGAGCAGCGCATTGCCGAGTATCGTGCCTGGGCTGAACGAGATAACCGAGAAATTTCCGAAACACGCGAGCAGATTAACCATCTCCATCTGCAACTCGAATCTCTGGCACAGAAGCGCCTTCTGCTAAAACAAAGCGCTGAATCCGGGCAGACCGACCTTGAAAAAGCTCAGGCACGTTTCGATACGCATCGCCAGCAGATCGATCAATCGCGGTCGCAACTGCAAAAGGATCGCCAAACCTCAGTGGTCTGCGAACGCCGAACTGCTGAGATCCAAAAGACCCTGACAGAGATGGAGGCGCGTCAGCGTGACCTGATCATGAAACGGGATCGGCTCTCGTCAGAACAGCGCCAAGTGCAAGAAGCCCTCGTTGCTATTGATGCCACCTGTCACGACGTGCAGGCACGCCTGATTGCTTTTACAGAAGAAACCGAACAGGTGCATGCACGCGTCGAAACGCTTGAAGAGGAGCAGAGTGGTGTCGCGGAAGAGTTGAACTCTTTGCAGACCTCTCTTTCAAGCATGCAGTCTGAAGCCGCCGCTAAACGGGCTCAGCTTGATTTTTTGACAGATGCGCGTGAGTCAGATGACGCCTATGCCCCCGGTACACGTCAACTGCTCGACAGCAACAACCCGTTAGATCTGCCACCCGGTACGACCCTCGGTACTTTGGCCGAAATGGTTGACGCCCCGTCTGATCTGCGACTTGCTTTAGAGGCTGCCTTGCGTCCTTGGCTTGATGCAGCGGTGCTTCGAGACGTCACTGACATACGTCAGGTCTTCTCGCAATTACTCGCCCAGGGAGCCTCAGCAGCCGCCCGTGTGGTAACCGCGTCAACCAATGAGCCACTGGCATCCCCCCTCGCACCTGCTTCGGGCTTAACTCCTTTATTAAATCACGTAACCATTCCAGACGTTTTTGCAGGTGCCGCAAAACGGTTACTCGGGTCGGTCTACCTCGCTGACACCCTCTCTGGACTTCCTGAAACGCTTCCGGCTGGATGTAGTGTCGTGACACGCGAGGGCGTTATGCTATACGCCAACGGATGCGCGGAACTCTGGATGCCTGACAGTCAAGTTTCTAGCCCACTTGCCAGACGCATGTTGACCTCAGAGACCGCAGAACAACTTGACGCGCTTAACGATAAAATCGGAGGCACACGCAAGCGGCTAGAACAACTCACGGCACGCTCGGCTGAACTCTCGCTTTCGCTCAATCAAACACGTAAACTTCTGGATGAAAATCGCCGTAAAACAGCGCAGACCGAAGGTGAACACCAATCTGTCACACGCGATGCAGAACGAATCCGTGTGCGAATGAATCAGGTTTCCACTGAACTCGGAACCCTGACCCAGCAAACATCGGGCGATGAGGAAACGCGTGTCGCACTCTCAAATGAGCTGAGGGACCTGTCAGATCAGCGAACGCAAGTGCTTGAGCGAATTGCCGAAGAATCCGACTTGTTGCAGGAACTAGAAAGCAACTTTAGCGATCTCAGTCATGCCCTCACTGAATGTCGAATTCAGGTATCCAGTATCCAGCAACAGCTGGAACACAGCCTCGCCCAAGCAGACACCCTTCAGACACGCATCGATGAGTTGGACCGGACAATTCAGGGGCGTAGCCGGGGTGTGATGTCTTATGATGAGAGTATCGAGAAGCTGACTCAGGAAATCGCATCGCTGGAAGCCAACCTCGAACCTATGCGCGTTGCAGCCGAAACACTTCACCTCAAAATCGAGGAGACTCGACGTGAACGTGCGGCACGTCAACGTGATCTCGAACGCATTGAAGCGACCTTGGCAGAACGTCGAAGATCTATGGAAACAGCGCGTGACAACAAAAGTCGGGCTGAAGTCGAAATTGCCGAGTCACGCATGTACCGTCAGAATCAACTCGACCACATCTACAACGAGTATGGTCTCTCCCCAGAAGAACTGGTCGCACACCCTGATCCAGACTGGAAAGCTGAAGGACAACCCCCAGTCAACGAGATTGAAAAGCGAGTTGCCGAACTCAATAGTGACATCCAGGCTTTGGGCCCCGTCAATCTGGTCGCCATTGAGGAGTATAAGGAGCTTGAAGAACGCTTTACATTTCTCAGAGCTCAAGAAGACGACCTTCTAAAATCCAAAGAGCAGATTCTGGACTTGATCACCATGATCAACAAAAAATCTGGCGAGATGTTCCAGGCCACCTTTGAACAGGCCAACGCCAATTTCGAAAAGATGTTCTCACGACTCTTTAATGGAGGACAAGCCCGACTGGTTTTACTTGAAAACCCCGAAGATCCACTGGAGTGCGGAATTGACATTATCGCACGTCCTCCTGGCAAGCGCCCTCAGTCCGTCACGTTGCTCTCTGGCGGCGAACGTACCATGACAGCGGTCAGTCTGCTATTCGCTATCTTCATGATTAAGCCCGCCCCTTTTTGTATGCTTGATGAGTTAGACGCTGCTCTCGACGACAGTAACATCGGACGGTTTGTCCAAACACTCAAAGACTTCTTGACGCATTCACAGTTCCTGATCATCACGCACAACCAGCATACCATTGCTGGTTCTGACATTGTCTACGGCGTGACCCAACAAGAAAAGGGAATCTCAAAGATTGTCTCTATGCGTCTCAAAGAAATCGGCGTAAAAGAGTTATCTATGGGGACATCAGAACCCGTGCCGACTGTTGAGGAGAGTCTCGAAAAACCCAAACGGACAAGAAAAAAGAGCGTCTCCAAAGAGGAAACGCCCGTGCAGAAAAATGAACCTGTCGACGCGAGTGAACGCTAATTTCCTGCGTTGTTAGTGTGCCATCTGTACAATCTCAGAAACCGCATCTGGACCGAGATCACCGAACTCACCCAAACGCGCACCACGCGCAGCCAGACGTTCTGATACACATCGTGCGGCCTCCGCAGCATCAACCCCATACGCCTTCAGATGAGTTGGAACACCTAGTGACTCGAAGAAGGCCGCCATGCAATCAACCGCCTTCAAAGCCCTCTCACGTTCACTCCCCTGCGTGATGCCCCATACACGCTCAGCACACTGCGCTAACCGCTGTTGTTTCCGCTGAATCTGGTGACGGTGTAATGCGGGCATAATCACAGCCAATGTCCGAGCATGATCAATACCATAAAGCGCGGTGAGCTCATGTCCGATCAAATGGGTTGCCCAATCCTGTGCCTCAACGCCGCACCCGAGACTCCCGTTCAGACCTATAGTGGCGCACCACATCAGATTGGCCCGTACCGCATAATCCGTGGGATGCGACTTTACTTTAGGAGCTTCCTCGATCAGGGTCGACAATACCGCCTCTGCCTGACGCGCAGGGAGTGGTGCGTCTTCCGCACGGCAGACATACTGCTCCATCACATGCACAAAGGTGTCGACAATACCATTTTCAACCTGTCGTGCTGGGAGTGAGAAGGTTGTTGAGGGATCCAGAATTGAGAATTTTGGATACACCAAAGGCGAACTAAACGCGAGTTTCTCACAGGTACTTTCACGTGAGATCACGGAGAAGGCATTCATCTCAGATCCTGTAGCGGGCAATGTCAAAACCGCCCCCAACGGAAGAGCTGCGGACACCGATGTACGACCTCCCATAATTTCCCAAGGGTCACCTTCTCCATAAGTCGCAGCCACAGCGATAAACTTGGTGGCATCCAAGACAGACCCCCCACCCACCGCAAGCAGGAAGGTAACCTTCTCTCGACAGGCTTGTTGGGCAGCTTTCATACAGGTCTCGTACCGAGGATTGGCCTCAATCCCTCCAAATACACTCACCGGATAACCAGCCAACGCAGAACAAACTTGGTCATAAACACCATTCTTGTGAATAGATCCACCACCATAAATCAGCATCACATTTGCCTGTTCAGGAACACATTTTGGCAGTTCCGCAATCATCCCTTTGCCAAATACTATTTTTACAGGATTATAGTAAGTAAAGTTAATCATCATTTTTCTCCTTTTTTCACATGCATCCGTGGCTCCAACTCTGAGGTGATGCCATGGTCTTTTTGTCTGATCTCAACACGACGTATCTTGCCACTAATCGTTTTAGGAAGATGAGAGACAAACTCGATACAACGCGGATACTTATAGGGAGCGGTCACCCGCTTGACGTGAACCTGAAGCGTTTGAATCAGATCATTTGAAGGAAGAAACCCTTTTGCCAGCACAATACTCGCCTTGACGATCTGCCCTCGATCCGGATCAGGCATCCCCGTAACCGCACACTCAAGCACAGCCGGATGTTCCATTAACGCGCTCTCAACTTCAAAGGGCCCAATTCGATAGCCGGAACTTTTGATCACATCATCCGCACGTCCAACAAACCAGAAGTAACCATCTTCGTCACGCCAAGCCATATCGCCGGTATAATAACATCCGTCATGCCAAACCTGAGCTGTCAATCCCGGATCATAGGCGTACCCATCAAACATACCGATGGGTTTTGAGTTCTGTGTTCGCACCACCAGCTGTCCCTCTTCACCGACTTCACACGAATGTCCTTCGTGATTGATCAAGTCTAGATCATATCCCGGTGCAGCACATCCCATGGAGCCGGGTTTAGGGGTCATCCACGGGAAAGTACCGGCAACCACGGTCAATTCCGTTTGGCCGTAGGCTTCATGGAGTTTCAGTCCCGTACCCTTTAGAAAACGTTGATAAACCTCAGGATTCAGTGGCTCCCCTGCCACGACACAATGTGTCAGACTTGAGAAATCGTACGCTTCCAAATACTCTTTGATAAAAAAACGGTACATGGTCGGTGGCGCGCAAAACGTCGTGACGCCATAACGAGCGATTACATTCAAAACGGCATCCGACCGGAAATGGTCCATATCATAGGCCATAACAGCACTACCGCACAACCACTGACCATAGATTTTGCCCCACGCAGCTTTGGCCCAACCGGTCTCTGCAATGGTTAAATGGAGCCCGCCTGGTTTACAACATTGCCAAAATAGAGCCGTAACAACGTGTCCCAACGGGTATAAGAAATTATGCCTCACCATTTTGGGCATCCCCGTCGTCCCAGACGTAAAATACAGCAACATGGGATCAGACGCGCTGGTCGCACGCGCGCAGAGTGCTTCATCAAGCGGTGCTGTGGATTCTGCATCACAAGCGGCATCAAAGTCGATCCAAGGAGAGACGATCTCTTGCCCCCCCCCCTGCACAAGCGCCAGCACAGCGAGATCACTCTCTTTTGCAGCATCTTCGACAGCCGCGCGAATCGCCGGTTCATTCACGCAGAGCACCATCTTAACCCGCGCAGCCTTGACGCGATAGATGACATCTTTTTTCTTTAACTGATTCGTCGCCGGAATCACTACCGCACCCAACCGACAAAGTCCCATCAACGCAAACCAGTACTCGTAACGACGCTTGAGAATAAGCATCACCGCATCACCCCGACGAATTCCCAAACGTGCAAACACGCGAGCCGCTCGATTACTCGCTTCTGCTATGTCACGCATGCTGAAGACCCGGCTTTCTCCAGCATCATTGCACCAGACCAACGCACGCCGCTGAGGATCTTCCAACGCGATTCGATCGACCACATCAAAAGCAAAATTGAATGTTTCCGGAACCGTTAGGTGAAAGTTCTGATAAAAATCCTCATAGGAATCAAAAGTTTTTCGCGTCAACCATGACCCAATCATACCACATTCCTTTGCCCTAATCCGTAATGACCGCGAGAAACACAGCGGGCACGCCACCCTCGGCCTGCATACCATGCGGAGCGGTGGCATCAAAGTAGATACTGTCACCCGGTTCAAGCAATGAGACATGCCCACCCACTGTCAGACGCAACCGACCGCTCAAAACATAGTTGAATTCTTGCCCAGCGTGGGTGTTGACCTGACCCGCTTTTAGCGACGGCTCAACGGTGACCACAAAGGATTCCATTCGCTTACCAATAAACCGGGAGGCCAGTGCTTCATAGGCGTAAACATGACGCCGCGCCACCGCAGGCCCCGTACCTTTTCGTGTAATATCAAACAAGCGAGCATGTGCATCATGACCCGTTAATAATGTGCCAACTTCAACGTTAAAAAACGCCGCCAAGCGAGTCAGATAGCTCATGGGCACATCAACCTCACCTGACTCGTAGCGCGTGTAGAGTTCTTCTGTTGCACCGGTATTTTCAGAAACTGTTGCACAAGTCAGATCAAGCGCCTCGCGGACTGCTCGAATTCTCAATCCAATCTCCTGCCACTGGTTTTTCATACCGTTCTCCACACCCTGTTTTGACATCAAACGCCCAGATTTTTTTCCAGCCAAGTTTCAGCTTCTTTGAAAAGAATCTTATTCTTCTCAAAGAGTGCCGGTTTGTTCTTAAAACTCGCGCCTAGCGCGGTCATCAAATGTTCGTCTGAAAGTCCGGTCACTCCGAGTCGTGCCAAGGCTGCCAACATCATCGTATTCGCTGCCCGCGGAACTCCCATCTTAAGCGCGAGATCTATTGCGGGCATACGCACCACACGAACGCCTGCCGGAGCTTGCACCTCTTCAGGTACCGTTGTATCAACAATAATCATGCCACCCGGGCGCACATCTTTTGCAAATCGTTCAAAGGAGGGCTGATTCATACAAACCAGCACATCCGGTCGATCCACAACCGGTGATCCAATCGGCTTGCCGGAAACAACCACAGAACAAGCGGCGGACCCGCCTCTCTGTTCAGGACCGTAGGACGGGAACCAAGTCGCAAAGCGGCGTTCCAAACGTGCAGCTTCAGCAATGCAGATCCCTAGACTTAGAATCCCCTGCCCACCATAACCAGCAAACTTGAATCGTAACTCCTGAATGGACGCATCAACCTCAGCGACAGGCGCCTGATGTTTAGAGGAGGCCATAAAGAACTCATTCACCGAAGGCGTTGAGGCCTGAGACTTACGTGCGACACTTTCATTCTGCGCATCGCGTAAACATCCCAGCGGAAACTCTTTTTCCATCTGCTCCATACAGAAAATTGCGGAGGCAATGGCATCGATTCCGAGATTTGTCGGACAGGGTGAAATGATTTCAACAAACGCATATCCCTTACCCTCGCGCTGAATCTCCAGCGCCTTACGGATGGCTCTTTTGGCCTGCATAATCCGTTTGGTATCGGCAACCGAAACGCGCTCTATATAGACAGGCGCTTTGAGCTGATTAAGCACCTCGCACACATGCAAAGGATATCCAGCAGTCAAAGGATCGCGACCGAACGGCGAGGTCGTAGTCTTCATACCGAGCAGGGTTGTCGGAGCCATTTGACCTCCCGTCATTCCATAGATGGCATTATTGACGAAGAAGACAGCCATATGTTCACCGCGACTCGCAGCCTGAAACGTATGGTTAAATCCAATCGCTCCAAGATCGCCATCACCCTGATAGCAAAGCGTCACAGCATCTCGTCGTACACGGTTCACCGCCGTACCCACAGCCGGCGCGCGACCATGTGCTGCCCCCACATTGCCGCAATCCCAGTAGTAGTACCCAAACACCGCACATCCGATCGGATTAACCATGATTGTACGATCTTGTATACCTAATTCAACCAAGGCCTCCGCAATCAATTTTTGAATGATTCCATGTCCGCAACCCGCACAGTAGTGAGTCGCCCGGGTAGACTTGCCACTACGGATAAAGGTTTCGTACATCCCAACTGTTTTCTTTTGCGTCATATCCAATATCCTATTTTTTCATGACCGCACGTGCACTCGCGATCACCTCATCGACTGACATCACCATGCCACCCATTCGATTGCAAAGTTCAACAGGCTGATAGCGCTGACCATAGCGGGCAATCTGAAGTAAGACATCATCACGAAACTGACCAGCACTCATCTCTACCGCCATGGCGCGACGCCCCTCAAGGGTGGCGCACAGCGCTTCGGAGGGAAACGGATTGAGCGTCACAGGACGGAAAACGCCAGCTCGAATTCCCTCTGCGCGCAAACTCTCAGCCGCGGTGCGTGCGATGCGACTTGATATCCCATATGCCAGAAGCACTAACTCCGCATCGTCACAGAGATAACACTCATGCTGTGCATCTACGCGCATAGATTGATACTTAGCCTGCAGGCGCTGATTGTGTGCCTCCTGAGCAGCCGCATCAAGATAGATCGACGTAACCAAGTTCTTCCGCGTTTCCGGCGTTGCATGAAGAGCCCAAGATGCCGTTTCAGGACGTGTCATTTCACGTTCTGGCAGAATCAACGTCTCCATCATCTGTCCGAGTAACCCATCTGCCAACACAATCGCTGGCGTCAGATATTTAAACGAAAGTTCAAAGGCGCGCTGTGTTAGATCGCACATCTCCTGAACACTGGACGGAGCCAAAACAATGCAGGCATAGTTACCGTGGCCACCACCTTTGACAGCCTGATTATAATCGCCCTGCTCTGGATAAACGTTGCCCAAACCTGGCCCCGCCCGCATGATAATCAGGCTGTCAAAGGTGGTGGCCACGGTAACTA